>JAMPAE010000002.1 GCA_023667385.1 Ruminococcus sp. | reverse complement strand
AAAGGATATGAATAACAATGAAAAAAAGCAAGAAATTATTAAGCTGCTTTTTAGCAGTGCTCATGCTAATCTGCGCAGTGCCGATGGCAGTGGGCGCAGCGGAAGCGTCAAGCGGTCAGTGTGGTGACAATGTTTATTGGACATTTGAAAACGGCACGCTCACAATCAGCGGCAGCGGTGATATGTGGAATTATCCGTTGCTTGAATCACCGTTTATCAATAATGATGTTACAGCAGACAACACTTCAATAAAAAATGCTGTAATAGAAAACGGTGTAACGAGTATAGGCGATGATGTATTTTACGGCTGTGAAAATTTAAAAGATGTGTATTACACCGGAAGCAAAGCGGAATGGAATAAAATTTCAATAGATGAACCTAATGACCGTCTTAAAAATGTTACAATTCATTTTGAAAAAGAGAGTCCGCTTACTCCCGAAACTTGCTCTCATCTTTGCCACAAGGGTGGTTTTGTTGGCTTCATCTATAAGCTGATCAAACCATTTTGGAAGTTGTTCAAGATGAACGAAACCTGCGCTTGCGGTGTAAGACATTATTAATTCGTACATACACCCCCGCAATACGCAAAAAGAACACAGTCGGTTAAACGTCCACCGTGTTCTTTTTGCACTCTATCAGTCAAACATACAGGCAGGAGCCGACTTTATAGTAGCTCCTGCCTGTAATTTGTCACACAAACCTAAATATCCTCACAAGGATTACTTAGCATCTTTATTCGCAAATTCTGCCTTGCCCTCGGGGGTGTCACGGTAGAACTGCGTTTTTGGGTTGGGGTGGGGGTTGTTTTTCCAAAGCTCGTCGGCTTTCGGCGCCCATGCTTTTGCGAATTTGTCGCATTTGCTGCAAAGAGCTTCGGCGGTTTCCTCACCCTGTGGGTTGGTTGATTTTGCGCCTGTGCGGTTGATGATGTCTCTCAGGCAATCGGGGTTTTCAAGCATCGGGCAGGGGCGCAGGTGATTATCGTTGAACGGCTGATCGTGTCTGTATGCCATGAACAGCGGACTGCGAAGTCCTTCAAGCAAGGTTTTGTTTCTGATGTTAGAATCAGAATAGTGAATGAAAACGCATGGCTCCATGTCGCCTGCGGCGTTGATGTGGAAATAGTTTCTGCCGGCTGCAATGCAACCGCCGACATATTCACCGTCATCCTGGAAGTCCATGACGAACAGCGGCTTGCCTGTTTGTCCGTTGCGTGTTTTTCTAAGCCATTTATACATATGCTCTCTTTGGTCAGGTGACGGAATGAGATTCGTCGGAGCATCCTTGCCTATGGGCATATAGTTGAAATAAAGACCGAATCTGACGCCCATTGCGATCATTTTGTCAATGAACTCGTCGCTTGTGACCTGATCAACGTTTGCACTCGTGTAGCAGACAGACATTCCGAAAAGGCAGCCTTTTTCTTTGAGCAGCTTCATTGCGGAAAGCACGCCCTGATAGCTGCCGTCACCACGGCGGTCATCTGTTGTTTCCTCTGTGCCCTCAATGCTGAGTGCAAGTGTCATGTTGCCGACCCTGATGAGCTCATCACAGAATTTTTCATCAACAAGTGTTCCGTTGGTGTAAGCAAGGAAGCCGCAATCCGGGTTTTCCTCGCAAAGGCGAATGAGATCATCTTTTCTAATGAGCGGTTCACCGCCTGTGAACATATAGAAATGTGTTCCAAGTTCCTTGCCCTGGCTGACAACGCTTGCCATTTCATCATAGGTCAGGCTGTCTTTGTGGCCGTATTCGGCAGACCAGCAGCCTTTGCAGCGGCGATTGCAGGCATTTGTTGGGTCCATGAGAATGATAAACGGAATGTTGCATTTATATTTTTCACGGTTTGCACGAACAGCCTTTGTGCCGTGAACACCTGCACCGAGTCCGAGTGCGAGCAGCATATTTTTGAGAATGTTGCGGTCGGTTTCGTTAAGGATGCTCATTGCAAAGTCATAGTAAACGCCTTCGCCTTTTTCAATTGCTTTACGCATACCGTCAAGGTTCTTCTGCGGAAAAATGCCGCCAAGCAGCTTTTCAACAACGTCAAGCAGCTTGAGCAGGTTTGCCTGCGGATTTTTGTCAATATATTTCAGAAGTTGGTTTAAGGTAACCTCTGCGGCCTTGCGTTCCGCTTTCTCTTTTATAGTCATAAATTCACCTCATTTAAAGTTGAAGTTTTTAAGCGTTCATTTTAATATAACACACGAAAAAATAAAAGTCCATAGATTTGGAGATTCTTAATAAAGTTTTTATCGACAATTGACTTGTGTTTGTTATTGATTTTATCTGTTTCTTATTATATACTAATTATTAACGTCTTAAACGAAACGGTGGATTATTATGAACGAAAAAACTAAAAGCACACTTAAAGTGATTCTGCGGGTTGCAGTTGCAATGTCGATTTTTGTTGTGGCGATTGTAAATTATGATAAGCTGAAAAACATTGACGTGAGGGCACTTGTTGAATCCAGCTCAAGCGTTTCTGTTGCGGTGTTCATGATTCTTGGTGTGTATCTTGTCAAATCGGTTTTGTTTGTGATTCCGGCTTCGCTGATTTACATTTCTGTTGGCATGGCATTTTCATCTTGGCAGGCAATTTTGATTAACCTTGCAGGCATTATTATCGAGGTTGCTGTGACTTATTTTCTCGGTGTGTTCCTCGGCGGTGACTATGTTAATAATTTGCTTTCCAAAAGCAAGGGCGGCAAAAAGATACTTGACATGGAAATGAACAACAATTTCCCGGTGCTGCTCGGTATACGTTTTTTGCCCGTGTTCCCGATTGATTTTGTTTCGCTTTTCTGGGGCGCATCGCATTGCAAATTTGTGCGATATTTCTTTGCTTCGGTGATTGGAATCATGCCGAGAGTAATTTTGTTCACAATTCTCGGCGACGGAATCTATGACTACATACCGATTTATTTAATCGTGAAAATCATCATCTGCGCAATCCCTGTTGCGGTTATGGTGTATCTTGTCAAACACTTTGTGTCTGCGAAAAAAGATAAGGGTGAAGCAGAAAACTAACATAAACCGAAAAGATAACTGAATATGAAATGTCCGGAATGCGCAATTGAAATGAAAAAAGGTAATGTCAGAGTGGAAACCGTTAAAAGCATAACTCAAGCTTTAACTTTTGTGATGTGGACACCGGAAGGAAATTTTAAAACGAAAGATGTAGTTAACCTCGAACTCAACGCCGAGGGATACTATTGTGATACGTGCATGAAAGTTTGGGCAGCATTTGAAGAAAAATACTTGTGGTGATGTGTTTGCGATAAAATTCAATTTATTTTTGAATTTTTATATACAAAAGTCAAAACTTGTGTTAGAATAGAGACTAACAATCTTCGTTTAAAAGGAGAACAACTCAATGAGTATAAATATTGAACTGTTAAAGGATGTGCTTGGCGGTACATCTGAAACGCTGAAAAAATTCGGTTTTGAGCTGCTTAAGGAGGAAACTTCAGATGGTATCACAACAGCCGAAAATGAAGCAACGGCAAAATACGTCGGCGAAAGCGGTGTGCTTAAATTTGTCTATGCTGATGAAAAGCTGAGTGTTTATTCCGGCACAGACGCTGAAAACACCGATGATACCCCGACAAAGCTGCTTACTTCTTTGCTTTCAGACAATGCTGATTCACGTGACGTTAAATATGTTGTTGGTGAAATGAACGAGAGTCTTGAGGAAAAATTCGGCAAAAAGACTGCTGCACGCAAAAAGACGATTCAAAAAGCTCAGCAAACAGTTTCAAAGGCCGCTGTCAAAAATGGTTCTTTTTATGACCCGAACACACTCGCAAGCAAGCTTTGCCTTGTTTTCCCTGAACTTAGAGCAATATATAAAGATTACCTCGCATCCTATGATGAATTTCTTTCTGAAGATTTCTTTGTAAATCATGCAACACCGAGAATAATTGAGGCAATCAAGGAAAACAAACCGCAGACGATGAAGAAGCTGTTCCAAACTCTCAACGAAATCTATGAGGACGGAACAAATGATACACAAAGCCTGATTGCGGTCACGATTCTCGGCGAGCTCAACAACGATCAGATTTTGCTTGCACGCTGCGTTGATTACATGAGCGAAACAATGGCTCCGCCTGTAATTGAGGTCAATAAGTACCTTGCAACCAGAAGCGGCAAAAAAGCAAAAGCCAAAATGCAAAATCCGCCTCCGTATAAGCCGAAAAAAGCAAAGAAAAAAGGCTTTTTCGCTCAGATGATGGAAAGCGGAATGAACGCACAACAATAAGATGCAATTATAAAATCAAAGCATTCATCACAACGGTGAATGCTTTAAATTTGAAATAAATTAGCATATATTTTGGAGATGAAAACATGAAAACGCTTTTACAATTGTTTGTGATTTTTGCAAAAATCGGCGGTTTCACTTTCGGCGGCGGTTATGCAATGCTTCCGATGCTTCAAAAGGAAATTGTTGAAAAAAAGCATTGGGCCACTCCGGAGGAGCTGATGGATTATTTTGCAATCGGTCAGTGTACACCGGGCATAATTGCTGTTAACACGGCAACGTTTGTCGGATATAAAATTAAAGGTGTAATCGGCGGTATTTTTGCAACACTCGGTTTGATCACTCCGTCAATTGTGATTATCACAGTTATTGCTGCCTGCATTGCAAATTTTCAGGATTTGCAGGCTGTTCAATGGGCGTTCGGCGGAATCAGAGCTGCTGTTGTTGCGCTGATTCTCAGTTCAGTAATCAAGCTTTCAAAAAAATCACTGGTTGACATTGCAACCGTTATCATTTTTATTGCAGTGACTTTGCTTTCAATTTTAACAGACCTTTCACCTGCTATTTACGTCATCATTGCGGGAATTTGCGGAATTGTTATCAAAATGAGCAAAAAAGACAGTGGCAAGGGCAGCGGTGACGCAGAAAAATCCGAGGGAGGGGCAAAGTCATGAGTTATTTTCTCCTTTTATGTGAGCTTTTCGGCAGGTTCTTTTCCGTTGGCTTGTTCTCGGTTGGCGGAGGCTTGGCAACGTTGCCGTTTTTGCAGTCGATGGGTGAAACAACCGGATGGTTTAATGCACTTGACATTTCAAACATGGTTGCGATTTCAGAATCAACGCCCGGTCCTCTCGGCATCAACATGGCAACCTATGTCGGCTATCAGGTTGCAGGTGTACCCGGTTCAATCCTTGCTCCAATCGGTCTGGTAACACCGTCTATAATTGTAATTATCATCATTTCGAGAATACTAATCAAGTTCCGTGACTCAAAATATGTTGACAGTGCATTTTACGGCTTGCGTGCAGCATCGGTCGGTCTGATTGCGGCTGCGTGCTTTGCGGTGATGAAAATTGCAATGTTCAAAAGCGAAGTTTTCGCTCAAACGGGCAGCTTTTTTCAAGCACTTGATTATAAAAGTATCATTTTATGCGTTGTGATTTTCGCTTGCGTAAAGCTGTTTAAAAAGGTGCATCCAATCGTCTTTATTGTTGCTGCCGCAGTGGTGGGTATCATCTTTAAGATGGGATAAAGGCGTAAATTTATAGTGCTAATGAAAGTATTCGGGCAGGGCTTACGCATCGGTAAGCTCCCGCCCGAATTGTTTATGCGTTACTTTTCGATGATGTAGCGCTCGTCGATGATTTTATCTGCTTTGAGGTCAATGGCAACAAGGCGGAGGTCGCCGAGTTTAACATAATCGCTCACCTTGTCACGGTTGAGAATGTAAACCGTTTGATCGTTTGCCGCCGAAAAATCAATTATCTTGTTTGCAGAACGGTATTGTTCAAAACATTTGCTTTTGGCAAGCAGGTCTGTTTTGTATACATCATTTGAAAACTCGAAATCATAGTAGCCTGTTGCATCAGGCGGAATGAGCGCCTTCACTGCATCAGCAAGGTTTTTGTTTCCTTTTCCTGAGATTATCTGACTGGAGTTATCTTTCAAGTTAATCAGTGTGAATTTTATGCTGTTATGCGTGCGTTCATGAGAATTGATTATATATTGCCCACTTGAAGAAAATGTGGATTTGAAACTTTTACAATCTGATGAATCGCCCAATTTAATGTGTTTGTCAAAATCTTTATTTGCAATGCTGTATCTGACTGTGTATTCATTAAGGGTGATAAAGCAGAACCCGGGTTCTGCTTTAAGGAAGATGCTGCTTTCAAAATCTTTGAAAGGAAGTTTATGCAAACTTGCAAATTCTGCTGCTGAGAGGAATTTCGCCTTGCCGGATGCTGTGGTAACGTCGGCAGTGGTTGTCGGCCGGATTTCAATAATGCAGCACTCGTCGATGATTTTATCTGCTTTGAGGTCAATGACAACAAGCCGCAAATTGCCGAGCTTGGTTGATGCCGGTGCTTTATCTTTGATAATCATTTCATCGCTGACAAGCATATAAGAAATTTCTTCGGCTGTTATCACTTCGCTTAGTACGCTTTCAAAGTATTTGCTGTAAACTTTGCTTGTTGCTCTGAAATCGCTTTTACGACCTTCGGAAGGAAATTCAAAATCGTAATATTCCATTTGCAGTTCAGAAGGAAGTTGCTTGCGTAAGGCTTTGCCTGCTGATTCATCATATTTTTTTGCAATTAACTTGCTTGTTTGGCTTTTTATGTCGGTTAAAATGAAATTGCCGCCCTCCGTTCTGTCACCATAACCATTTATACTGTTATAGGTATATGAAATTGAATATTGCCCGTCTGACGAAAACGTAACGGCAATTGCTTCATCTTCACTGCATGAGGCTAATTTAAAAAATTTATCATATGCTTTGAGTTCCATATCATAGCGAAGAACAAACTCGTTAAGCTGAATGAATATATAATTTGATTTTATTTGTATATCTGGGCAAAAAACATCATCTAACAAATCCTCTGATTTTGAAATCGGAAGGAATTCAGTTGTGCCCGGTTCGTTTATCAATGAAGATTTCTTGTCGGTTCTATCTGCTGTGCAGCCAATGGTGAATAAACAGAAAAGCAAACATAATGTTGCAACAATAAGGCAAATTGATTTTTTCATGAAACGTTCCTCTTTTCTTGGTGTATTTTCAATTAGAATATAACATTGATAATATGACAAATCAACAAAAACAGAAAATCGTAAGAAAATTTTAAGAAATAACCTGTTAATAAGTTAATAAACAGTAAAACTTGGTTGTAAAACAAAAAAGCATTGACAAAAAGCCATCTCTTGTTATATAATACCATTTTGTAGACCCATGTTTATTTTAAAAGCGTCGGACAGCGTGTCACTTTAACATCTCATACTCCTTAGTGACATGTCCCGTTTTAATATTAAAATTTAAAGGAGGTTAACAAGATGAAAAGAACTTATCAACCCAAGAAGCGCCACAGAAAGATGGAACACGGCTTCCGTAAGAGAATGGCAACCAAAAACGGCCGCAAAGTTCTTGCCCGCAGACGTGCAAAGGGCAGAAAGCAGCTCACTTATTAATTCGCTGTTTTGTGACACTCACGTTCATTCTTGTGTTGGAGTCTGATTGCTTTGCAAAATTATGTTTCTTTAAATCAAAATACTGATTTTCGCCGCCTTTATTATCGGGGAAAATCATGTGCAAAACCTGCACTGGTTGTTTACGCAATGAAAAACCGTGTGGGTGTTTGCCGCATAGGAATCACAACAAGCAAAAAAATCGGCAACGCAGTTGAACGTAACCGCTCCCGTAGGATTATTAGAGCCGCCTATCAATCAATACTTCAGGATAATGCCATCAAGGGCAATTGGGATTTTGTTTTTGTTGCAAGAACAAGGACGAAATTTCTCAAAAGCACAAAGGTAAAAGAGCAAATGCTCGATTGTATGACACAGCTGGGGATAATCTCATGAAAAAGATTTTGCTTTGGCTGATCAGGTTTTACAGACGGCATATTTCTGTTCATTTGCCGCCGATGTGCAAATATTATCCGACGTGCTCGTGCTATGCTGTTGAAGCAATTGAAACGCACGGCGCATTAAAAGGAGGCTTGCTTGCAGCTTGGAGAATTTTACGGTGTAATCCGCTTTCGGCAGGGGGATATGACCCAGTTCCGCCGAGAAAGGACAGACACAGTTGCCAAGAGCAGGATAAGTGAACGAGTGTTATAGGCTTTTTAATGTCAAACGGAATAATTTTACGGAGGAAAACAAATGCAAAGTATTTTCGCATTTTTCTATTCGATTTTCGGTTATCTCTTTAGGATTCTTTATGGATTCATCGGAAACTACGGCCTTGCACTTTTGATTTTTACGCTGTTTTTCCGCCTTATCATCATGCCGACTAACGTCAAGCAGCAGAAAGGCTCGGCAAAACAGGTCAGGCTGCAGCCAAAGCTCAGAAGAATCCAGCAGAAATATCAGGACTATGCTCCTGCTGAAAGAAACCAGAAAATTCAAGCCGAAACCAACGAACTTTATCAGCGTGAGGGATACAGCGCAATGACTGCGGGCTGTGCTCCGCTTCTCATTCAGCTCCCGATTCTTTGGGGTCTTTACGGCGTTGTTCGTGAACCGCTCAAATATGTTCTTCAGATTCCGCTTGAACTCATCAATGCACTTTCAGGTGTTGCATCAACAGAGCTTGCGCTTTCAGGAAGCAGCCGTGCTTATGTTGAAACCGCAATGATTGCGAACATCGACAAGCTCGTCTATAAAATTCCGGAAACCGCATCACGCTATGCAGCGGAAATTCAGCGCATCCGTGATTTTGATTTCACCGTGTTCGGCATTGACCTCGGTGCAATCCCTGATTTCGGAACGATCAAGGCTTTCGGCTCTGCATCAACGCAGGCAAAAGTTCTGCTTCTCATTCCGATTCTTTCTTTTGCAACATCTATGCTCACAAGTGTGCTGACACAGGTCAGACAAAAGAAAAACAATCCTAACATGGAAAACGCTCAGATGATGGGCTGCATGATGCTCATGATGCCGCTTATGTCATTGTGGTTCACATTCCAGTTCCCCGCAGGTATGGGTATGTACTGGATTCTTTCAAACGTATTCGCTTTTGCACAGACTCTTATCCTCGGACACGTCTATGCTCCGAGAAAGATTATTGCAAAAATTATGGTTGACGAAACAATTGACAGACGTTCTTATGAAGAGAACCTCAAAATATCGGCAGAAAACAACGCTGAGTAAACATTTAATTTGTAAATAACGGTGGTGATATAAATGATCAAAGAAGCCATAGCAACAGGCGCAACCGTTGAAGAAGCAATTGCAAACGCAAAGGCTGCTCTCGGTGCTCCGTTTGATGCAGACATTAAGTCTGAAATCATTGAACTTCCTAAAAAGAAAGTTCTCGGACTTTTCGGCGGCGCTCCTGCAAAGGCAAAGGCTTATTACGAAGTACCGGATGAGGTAAAGCCGGTTTCAAAGCCTGAACCTGCACGCAAATCGGCTCAGCCGAAAAAGCAGCAGGCTTCAAAGGTTGAAAAGAAGCCCGAACCGAAGTCGGAAGCCAAAGCTGAAACTGTTCAGGCGGAGGAACCGACCGAGCGCAAAAAGGTTGAAATCGAATCAAATCAAGGTCTCAAAGCTGCGGTTGATTACCTCACTTCAATCATAAAGGGTATGGGTGTAAGTGAACTTAAAATTGAGGCATTCGCAGGCGCAGAAAATGAAGTTATCCTTGAGCTTGATTGCGGAGATGATTACGGCATCGTAATCGGCAGAAGAGGTGAGACGCTCGATTCAATTCAATATCTCACAAGGCTTGCCGCAAACAAGAAAAAGGCTGAGGGCGATTTCTCAAGAATTTCACTTAACATAGGCAACTATCGTGAAAAGAGGAAACAGACCCTTTCAGAGCTTGCAAAGAAGAACGCATCAAAGGTTCTCAAATATGGCAGAAACTTCACTTTTGAGCCGATGAACCCTTATGAAAGAAGAATCATTCACACAACGGTTCAGGAAATCGAGGGTGTAACTTCTCACTCGGTTGGCTCAGATTCGGAAAGAAGAGTTGTAATCACTCTTGCCGATGGCGTAAAGCCGACTCATCCGTCAAGAGGTGGATATAACAACAGAGGTCGTGGCGGACGTCAGAATAATAATCGTAGAAGAAACAACAATAACAATGCACCGAAATCAGATGCTCCGCAGAGAGCACCGAAAACTGATGCAGGCGCAGCAGGCGTTTCACTTTACGGCAAAATCAACTAAGATAAAAATTAAGGCAACCTGAAAAGGTTGTCTTTTTTTTTGTGGTATCAGTATTCTCATCGTGCTGCGAATAATATGCGCAAAACTTCAATTTTATCTTGATTTTTTTGCCCGAATGTGGTAAATTATTTATGTCACACAACTGCATATTTCATATAGTTGAGAGAAACACTTTTTGGTAAAAGTGCTTTCTCTGTATTACTGTTCTCTAAACTATATGAAAGAAAATGGTAGATGTGTGACTACTAAAACGAGATAGCATTTTTCGGTGCGCTCGTTTTGGCAGCGCACTTTTTGTTTATTAAAAATTATTAAACTTAACTCATCGCTTGAATTTTCAGGTAAAATATGATAGCATGAATAAAGATATGTATATATCTGATTTTTGGAAAGGAACAATCATGAAAGTTGCAATTGTTGGCTCACGCAATTTAAAAATTGATGATTTGGGCAAATACCTGCCGGAGGGCACAGACGAAATTGTGTCCGGCGGAGCAATTGGAATTGACAGGTGTGCACGTGAATATGCACTGAGTCACAACCTTAAACTGACAGAGTTCCTGCCTGATTATGACAGCTACAGCCGCCGTGCTCCTTTACTTCGTAATTTGGATATTATAAACTATGCTGATGAAGTGATTGCTTTTTGGAACGGCATATCTCACGGAACAAAGTTCGTGATTGATAACTGTAAAAAGAAAAATAAAAAAATTACTATTATTTCATGCTGACAACTGCATGAATCATTAACTTTGCCGGTATATATTGGGGTGTGTATATACAGATGCGGGATAGGTTTTCTTTGTGGATTCCTATCTCGCATATTTGTTTTTTGCTGATTTTTAACACATTGCATAAAAACAGAGCAAAAATCCAACAATAAATTTTACATAAAATAATTCATAGCCTATTGCTATGAATTGAATTTAGTGATATACTACCAAAGAAGTGGGAAATGTTGTAAACGGCGTTTACTGCTTAACAATTGAAAGGATGGTAACTAAGGTGAAAATCTCAACAAAAGGGCGTTACGGTCTGCGTATTATGACCGACCTTGCCGTCAACGGAAAAGACGGCTGTGTTCCGCTCAAAGATATAGCCGAACGAGAACACCTTTCAGAAAAATATCTTGAGCAAATCATAAATCTGCTCGGCAAAGAAAATCTTGTCAAAAGTGTGCGTGGTGCAAAAGGCGGCTATCATCTGACACGTTCTGCTGACGAAATCACAGTTGAGGATATTCTCAAAGCGACCGAGGGCAGCCTTGCTCCCGTTGCCTGTGCGGCAGACAATAATTGCTGCGAAAGCTACTGCGACTGTGTGACCTCGTTCATTTGGACAGAGATTTATAATGCTGTCATCAACGTTGTCAGCAACATCACGCTCAGTGACCTTGCCGAGAGAAGCTTGCAAATTGAAAAAACAGAATTGGAGTGTAAGAAATGAGATACGTTTATGCTGATAATGCAGCAACAACACCGGTTTCAAAACACGTTGTTGAGGCAATTTTACCATATATGACTGAGCATTTCGGTAACCCGTCGAGCCTTTATGCAATCGGTCAAACTGCTCACCGTGCAATCACCAAAGCACGTCAGCAGGTTGCAGACGCAATCGGTGCTGCAAACGCAAATGAAATTTATTTCACATCAGGTGGCTCAGAAGCTGACAACTGGGCAATCAAGGGCGCAGCAATGCTCGGCGCAAAAAAAGGCAAGAAGCACATCATCACCTCAAAAATTGAGCATCATGCAGTGCTTCACACTTGCGCTTCACTTGAAAAACAGGGCTTTACCGTAACATACCTTGATGTTTATGAAAACGGTATCGTTAAAGTTGAAGATGTTGCAAACGCAATCACAGATGAAACCTGCCTTGTCACAATCATGTTTGCTAACAACGAAATCGGTACACTTCAGCCAATCAGTGAAATCGGCAGGCTTTGCAAGGAAAAGGGCGTACTTTTCCACACTGACGCTGTTCAGGCTGTTGGCCATGTTAAAATTGACGTTCAGGAGCAGAACATTGATATGCTCTCACTCTCAGGTCACAAATTCCACGCAACAAAGGGCATCGGCGCTCTTTATTGCAGAAAAGGTATCCGCCTGCCAAACCTCATTGACGGCGGCGCACAGGAAAGCGGCAGACGTGCCGGCACGGAAAACGTTCCCGGTATTGTTGGTATTGGCGTTGCAATCACAGATATGACTCAAAATCTTGAAGAAAACGCAAAGAAAGTTTCTGCACTTCGTGACAGACTGTTTGAAGGTGCAAGCAAAATTTCTCATTCAAGAATCAACGGCGATACCAAGAACAGACTTCCCGGCAATTTCAGTATGTGCTTTGAGGGTGTTGAGGGCGAAAGCCTGCTTCTCATGCTCGACATGAAAGGCATCAGCGCTTCGAGTGGCTCAGCTTGCACATCAGGTTCGCTTGACCCAAGCCATGTTCTTCTTGCAATCGGCTTGAAGCATGAAGTTGCTCACGGTTCGCTTCGTCTTTCAATCGGCGAAGAATGTACCGTTGAGGACATTGATTACATTCTTGAGGTGCTTCCTCCAATTATTAACAGACTTCGTGATATGTCACCGCTTTGGGAACACATCATGGAAGAAGAAGCTAACGCAGCAGTTTAAATTAACATATTAAGGAGTATAACCATGGAATATTCAGAAAAAGTAATGGAACATTTTGCCAACCCGCACAATGTTGGTAAGCTTGATGATGCAAACGGCATTGGTGAAATCGGCAACGCAAAATGCGGCGACATCATGAAGATGTATCTCAAAATTGAAAATGACATCATCGTTGATGTTAAATTCAACACATATGGCTGTGCATCGGCAATTGCAACAAGCTCAATTGCAACTGATATGATCAAAGGTCAGCCGCTTTCAGAGGCTTTGAAGCTCACAAACAAGGCGGTTGTTGAAGCGCTTGACGGGCTTCCGGCAGTTAAAATTCACTGCTCGGTTCTTGCAGAGCAGGCAATCAAGGCTGCAATCGCTGACTACTACACACGTCAGGGCATCGATCCGGAGCCAATTGTTGGCAAGATTGAGGATCACGATGACCACTGCTCAATTTAAGGCTGTCGATAAAGGCGCATGAGCGTGCACAAGAGTGGATAATAAAGTAAAGAATTTATTAACATTAAATATAACCAAAATTATTCAGCGATATAGCATCGAGCTATATCGCTGAATTTGCGCACTTGCCGCTTTTTTGCCCTCTCGCAGTACTTTTGTACGGCTTCGGGGCAAAGAAAACGTCATCATACACCTTTCTCGACAGCCTTATTTCTTGTGGACGATAAAGGCGCATGAGTGTGCACAGGGCATAATGCGAATAAAACAATCAATATCACTGTAATCCGTATGTTTTGCAGTGATATTTTTATTGTCAATATGCAGAAGAATTATCTCTTATATTCATATTTTGTTAATAATTTTGATTTAAAGTTGACAAATTTGTATTATCATAGTATTATATAAAAAAGCTGATTTTTCAGCAGTTTAGGATGGTGGATTGAATGAACATATTTATGATTGGCGGAACCGGACTTCTCGGTTGTGAAGCCGCAACTTGCTTGATTAACAAGGGTCACAAAGTAACTTCTGTTGCTCTCCCTCCGCTTCCCGAAGGAGCTCCGATTCCGGAGGAAATGGAAATCATTTTCGGCGACATTAACAAGAAAACAGATGAGGAAATTGAAGCACTCCTCAAAGGTCAGGATGTTTTCATCTTTGCAGCAGGCGTTGACGAAAGAGTTGAATTTCCCGCTCCTGTTTTGGAATATTACAAGAAGTACAACATTGCTCCGCTTGAAAGAATCTTCCCGCTTTGCAAAAAAGCAGGTGTAAAGAGGGCTGTTGTTCTTGGCTCATATTTCTCATACCTTGCAAAAACAAGACCTGAAATGAGAATGGACGAGAAGAGCCAATATATCAAATCAAGACTTATGCAGGAAGAAGTTTGTGAATCATTTTCTGATGATAACTTCTCAGTTGCTGTTCTTGAACTTCCGTATATCTTCGGCACACAGCCGGGACGTAAGCCTGTTTGGACAATTCTCATTGAACAGATTGCTTTCATGGATAAATGGCCGTTCACCATGTATCCGAAGGGAGGCACAGCGATGCTCACTTGCAGACAGGTTGGTCAGGCAATTGCCGGTGCTGCTGAAAGACAAAAGAGCGGCTTTGAAGCAATTCCAATCAGTATGTATAACTATAAGTGGGACAAATTCCTTGCCATTGTTTATGAAGCAAGGGGTATGGGCAGAGACAGAAAAATCATTGGTGTTGCACCGTGGATGATGAAAATGGGCTTAATCAAAATGATTAAGCTCTATAAAGAAAAAGGAATCGACGCAGGTCTTCCTCCGTTCAAAGTTGCAGACATCATGGACGTTGACCTTTTCATCAACGATGCATATTGTCGTGCGCTCGGTGTTGAGGATGATGACATTGAAGCAGCCATTGCAGATTCAATCAGAGTTTCTGAAGCATCATATAACGGTACGGTTAAGCTTCTTGAAATGAAGGGCGAATAATAAGTAAATGATAAACGTCATAAGCAGATAAGCAGAAACGCTTATCTGCTTGCTGTTTTTTATATGAATAGGATGATGAAAACATGGATAGGCGAGTTGCTTAATAATGTTTATACAATACGGGCGTTCTTGTTTTATCAATACTGCCTTATTTCACCCTTTTCGATGCCGATCTAACCAACACACTTACTTATATATTTTACAAAAAAACGCCGGCTTCAGTAATGAAGCTGATGTTTTTCTTTCGCTGTGAATGAAACAAGCGGTGCTGTGAATACTATTTAACAATTAGCCAAGACGTTTGAAAAACATTTCAAACAGATTCTCGAAGAATTTGAAGATGTCCTCAAATTTTTCAAGCAGTGCTGCGAAGAACGGATTTGCTGAAGAGAACAAGTGCCCAAGTCCTTTAATTTATTTTTATTATTGTTACAAATTTGTAATTATTCCTTTTAGGTTACCTTTAGGTTGTAATTCTATTATTAAGTCAAGATACAAAGGAGGTAAGTTCAAATGAACAGCAGAAAAACCGTTCTGGTTTGCGTCACACCGCAGGAATCATCAAAGCTTCTTGTGGCGGCAGGCAAAGTGCTTGCAGAAAAGAACGATGCAAAGCTTGAAGTCATTTCTGTGCTTCCGATGGAATTTAACGAAGAACGAACCGATCCTCAGATTCTCGACCGCCTTTACGGCTATGCAAAGGCAGAGGGCGGCGAAATGGCTGTCTATTTCAGTGACGAGCCGACTTATACCATTGCTGCGCACATTTCAAAAACAAAACCTGAGCTTCTTGTTGTCGGTTTCCCCGGCGAAGACAGCAACGGCTTTGTGACAATGATACATCTTCTCATTCCGGAACTGCCAATCAGCATGGTTGACGGAGATAAGGTTTACAACATTCTTCCGTTTGAAGCTAACCAACCCGTTTGCAGTTGATGGGAGCCACCTCATCAATTTGCACTTTGTTTTTTCATTTTTTCTCTCTGATGCAAAAAGCCGTCCTTCCGGGCGGCTTTTTGCTGTGCATGGGAGTTGTGAGACGAGCAAAGTTTAGATATGTCACAATATAGTTATGATGGATTTAAGATGAAAATTTGCTTTCTACGGTGTATCGAGGGTGACGTAATCCTATATGAGATTTCAGTGAAGAGCTAATGAAAAAATGGCTTATCAGCCTAACCGCAGTCATAGTCCATCCCCGCATACATTCCATTCCTAACTTCTCACGCCTAATTTTTCATTAAAAAATCCGCCCCGTATTAACGGAGCGGATTGAGTTTTTATTTGCTCTTGCTAAGTGAGCGCTGGATGAGTTTGATGATTTCAACAATCGGGATGATGCTAAATGCAAGTGCGATTGAAATTGCATAGTCAATGATGCCAAGGCTTGCAAAGCCGAATGCGTTTGCAAGGAATGGTATTTCAATGAGCGCCGTTGTGAGCACAAGCGAAGCAACCATTGAAAGATACAAAGCCTTGTTGTGTGATTTTTGCTTCAGGCTCATTGCAAGCACGCTGCCACGCTGTGAGCGCATATTAAACGAATGGAAAATTTCGCACATTGACATTGTGAGGAATGCCATTGTCATGCCTTCTGCGCAGTCTGCAATGTTCATAAATGCCCAGTGGCCTGTTTCTCTGTATTCACCGATGAAGAAAGCTGCGAGTGTGAGCAATGTTACCAGAACGCCCTGATAGAGACAGTCGATGCCCATGCCGCCGGCGAAGATACCATCATCGCTCTTTCTCGGCTGACGATTCATCAGGTTGCTTTCGGGCTTTTCAAGTCCAAGCGCAAGTGCCGGGAAGCAGTCTGTGACAAGGTTGATGAACAGCAAGTGAGGCGGACGGAGAATTGTGAAGTTGAGCATTGACGAAACAAAGATTGAAAGCACTTCCGCAAGGTTTGAACCGAGCAGGAACTGAATGGCTTTTCTGATGTTATCATAAATTCGTCTGCCTTCTGAAACAGCTCCGACGATGGTTGCAAAGTTGTCATCGGCAAGCACCATGTCCGCAACGTTTTTGGTAACATCTGTGCCGGTGATACCCATGCCGATGCCGATGTCGGCACTTTTGATTGATGGCGCATCATTTACGCCGTCGCCTGTCATGGCGGTAATCATGCCACGTGCCTTCCACGCATTGACGATTCTCGTCTTATGTTCGGGCTGAACACGTGCATAAACAAAATACTGAGTAACTTTTTCGGCAAAATCTTCGTCGCTGATTTCGTTAAGCTCGGCACCTGTGATTGCGTGTGACGGATCGTCGATAATTCCAAGTTCGGTTGCAATTGCAACGGCGGTATCTTTGTGGTCGCCGGTAATCATAATTGGGGTAATACCCGCCTTGCGGCACTCCTCAATTGCAGCCTTAACCTCCGGGCGAACCGGGTCAATCATACCGGTCAGACCAACAAAGATAAGGTCGTTTTCAAGCGCTTCGGGTGAAAAATTGCTTGGTGCATTGTCATGTTTTCTCATGGAGACAGCAAGTACACGAAGTGCTTTGTCAGCCATTGCCTTGTTATTTTTGAGCACCTCATCTTTTATATCCTGAGTGAACTCAACGACCTGACCGTTTATAAGAGCGTGGGTGCACTTTTTCAAAATTTCATCGGGTGCGCCTTTGGTATACTGAACGATTCCGTCTGCTGTTTGATGAACGGTTGACATCATCTTTCTGCCTGAATCAAACGGTGCTTCGCCGATTCTTGGACATTCGGCAGCAAGGCTGTGTTTGTTCATGCCAAGCTTGTTTGCATAGTCAACAAGTGCAGCTTCTGTTGGTTCACCAATCACTTCGCCGTTTTCGTCGATGTCAGCATCGCAGCAAAGAGCCATTGCTTTTGCAATGAGGTTTTCATCGTCGCCGTAATGATCAACAACGGTCATCTTGTTCTGAGTGAGGGTACCTGTTTTGTCTGAACAGATTATCTGAGCACAGCCGAGAGTTTCAACGGCAGTGAGCTTTCTGATGATTGCATTTTTCTTTGACATATTTGTGACGCCGATTGAAAGCACGATTGTGACAACTGCAGCCAAACCTTCAGGAATTGCAGCAACTGCAAGTGATACCGCAGTCATAAACACTGAAAGTGCAAGGTCAAATGAAAGAGCATCACCTCTGACAAAGGTCATGATGATTTGGAAAGCGAAAATGAAAATGCAGATGCCGAGCACAAGCCATGTCAACACTTTTGAAAGCTGGTTGAGCTTCTTCTGAAGCGGAGTTTCGTTGTCTTCGGCTTTTGCGATTGCATCGGCGATTTTACCCATTTCAGTATCCATTGCGGTTGCAACAACAACAGCTTTACCTCTGCCGTAAACAACGGTTGAGCCCATGTAAGCCATGTTTTTTCTGTCGCCGAGGGGGACTTCATTGTTTTCCTTAACATTGAGAAGCTCCATCACTTTGTTAACGGGAACTGATTCGCCCGTCAGTGCAGCTTCTTCAATTTTCATGCTGGCACATTCAAAAATACGGCAGTCAGCGGGAACAGCGTCACCTGCTTCAAGCACAATTACATCGCCGACAACAAGGTCCTCACTTTTAACATTAACTTGCTTGCCGTCACGAATTACCTTTGATGTTGCAGCCGACATTTCCTGAAGTGCTTCAATTGCTGCCTCTGCCTTGCTTTCCTGGAACACACCAAGAACTGCATTGATGATGACAACAACCATAATGATGATTGTGTCGGTTGGAATGAATGCTTCACCGGCCGCTTTTGCTTCAAAAAAGCCCGTGATTGCCGAAATGACTGCGGCGATGATCAGAATAATAATCATCGGGTCTTTAAGCTGATCAAAAAAGCGTGAAAGCATTGAAACCTTTTCGCCTTCCTTGAGCTTGTTTTTGCCGTTTTTCTCAAGGCGTGCTGCGGCTTCGTTTTCTGTGATACCGTTTGGTGAGCTTTTGACTGATTCAAAAGTTTCGTCAACGGTTTGAAGATAGTACTTCATCTGTGTCATCCTTTCTGATTTGAATATATCCTGATTTAAGTTTTGCACAAAAACAGGAAATTAATAAAGACCTTTAGCAGAATCTACGCCCATAATTCGCCGTAAATTCTGATAAAGGTCTTGCTGCCGAAAATCCGACCTGCAAACCAGTCTGAAAAGACGTGATGATGATTTGCAGCGAAAGCTACTCCCCTTTAAAAAGGTGCTTTATTGATTAACTGCATATTATCACAATCACGTGAACTTGTCAAGACTTTTCGAGGGAATTTTTGGCAATACGATGATTAAAAATAATTAGGATGAATGATTTTGCCATGCATGACCACAGATAAGAGTAGAAGGACTCGTCCGAAACGAACGAGTCCGAATGACATGGTATTATTTAATCTTAAACTCCGCCTTAATTCCATTGTAGTTTGCATTATACGATGTTTTGCCGCTTTCACTGTCAAAGGTGAAAACATTCGGTGACGGAGCAAGTAATTCTCCGTCAAAAGCGAAGATGCTCAGGCCATTTTCGGCGTAGCTGCTAATATCATCATAACAGAAAAGCGAATAATATGTTCCGTTTTCAACAAAGGATTCAGCACGGAACGAAAGATCAAATCCATTGAATTGCCACGGCGCAATGCCGCCAAAAACAAGTGTGAATGACACTGGATTGTTATCCATAATGTTGAGCTTTGTTCCATCAGTACGTGATACAGCAACAACAATATATGACTTTGTTTTGTTGATTTCCGCAAACTTAACCAGATTTTTTCCGCTTGCAATACCAATCAATGTGATGTCATAATCTCCGCTTTTAACGGTTTTGTTGATAATTGTTGCGTTATCTTTGAACACTTGCTCAAGTGCAGGCTCATTAAGCTTTTGTGCAACCTGAGACGGTCGAAGCAAATATGCCGCAGCAAACGCACTGCACGCAAGCGCAAAAATCAAAACGATTGCGACTAAAGGTATCATTGACTTTCTTTTTAGCATTGTTTTTTCCTCCTTAACGGAATTGATTTTGTGTTGCTTCAGCAAATCAATAGTGTTTTGTCTGAAGCTGTCAGAGGTATGGATTGAATCAAATTCCTTTATATATTTGTTTTTATCCATTGACGAAATCTCCTTCAAGTTTTTTTCTGAGAGAAAGCCTTGCCCTTGCAAGACGGGTACCGACAGTTGCGGCGGGTATTGACAAAATATGACCTATCTCTGAAATCGAATAGCCTTCATAATAATGAAGATGAATCACGGTACTGTATTTTTCGTCAAGCGACAAAACAGCGTTCAATAAATCTTTATCTTTTGTTAAAACCTGTATTTCGCAACATTCGTCAAGCGGTATCCCCTGACGTGCAAGTTTTTTTCGTTTATTTTTCGCCATATTTACCGTAACTCTGATAAGCCATGCCTTTTCATGCTCCGGATCATTGAATTTATCGGCACGGTCGATCAGCTTTATGAAAACCTCCTGCACTATATCCTCCGCATCAGCAGAAGAATGAAGCACACAATAGGCAACCTTGAACAGCATTTCACTATAGGTATTCACTATTCGTGTTATTTCATTGAAGTCCATCCCGTCAGCCTCCTTTCACTTATAACACAACTGACAACGCTGAATTTTTTCATTCAATCTAATTTTTTCATAAAAATCACCCTACGCAACCGTTGGTTGACAGATTTCAAGGGCAAAATGGTGGAACGCAACCGATGTTTTGGGTAAGATTTAGTCACAAAAATCAACCGAGGAGGTTACACCATGAACAAAATAGTTATAAGAATAGTATCTCTTTTATCGGTATTGTCCGTTTTAATTGGGATTGTAACACTTGCAAAACTAAAATATGATAAACGGGAGCTTGCAAAAGCTATGACAGAGCTAACCGGTACCATATATTACACAGACAGCAAATGCAGGGCTGTTAAATATGATATATCGACCGGAAGCAAAAAAACCATGGCTGAAAACTCCGGTGGATGTAGCTATATTACCGATTGCTATTACGATAAAAAGAATGATGATATAATTTATTGGTACACAAATTATGATGATTGCACTGATTACATCATGTCGGGAAAAGGTATGACAAATATCAACATTGATGACCTGTTTTCTTATATCGGAGCAACTCCCTTTTTTGTGTTACAAAATGGCTTTGCATATGGGATTAATGCCTATGATGATTATTGTGAGCTGTGTCGACTGAATGTTTCAACACAAAAATCAGATATTTTTAAATTAAGTGACAGTTCACAATTATATCAAACGCAAAGCAAGCGGCTGTATTTTACCGATTCATCTGAAACTGTGTTTTACCTTGATGAAAACAAGATATATGAATGCCCAAAGAAAATTACCAACATTGTTGCTGCAAACGATGACTGCGTTGTAACATACACCGAGCATGATGATTTCATGGGATATTTAACGGTTTTCGACGCTGACACATGGGAAGAAAAATTTTCAGTAAGAACCAATGATGAACCATACTATCAAGCAATTCTGAGTCCTGATTCAACGAAGTTACTTTATTGTTCGCCGTTGTTTGGAGCTGATGATCACGAATCCATCGGATGCGGAAAAGTGATAATGTTGGATTTGAAAAGCGGCACGGCATTAAAGTATAATGTTGTTATAAACAGTGGCATACATATTGTCCGATTTGTTGACTGGACTGAATAAGAGGTATATAATAAACATATAAAGGAGTTTTTTTAATGACAATAGCAGAAAGAATCCAAAATTTAAGAAAAGCGAGAGGTATCTCTCAGGAAGACTTGGCTGAGCAGATTGGTGTTTCAAGGCAAGCTGTTTCAAAATGGGAAAGCGAGCAGAGTATGCCTGATATTGACAAAATAATTTCCGTCAGTGAGTTTTTCGGTGTATCAACCGATTATCTGCTCCGTGGTGTTGAAAACGTTGAACAGCACGAAGTCAAAGCCGACAGCACGGTTGAAGTTAAGGCTGAATGCGTGAAAAAATCACGTGAAGCAGATGCAGGTGTTTTTGCAATTGTTGGCACGGCACTCAATTTCATCGGTCTCATCATTGCGGCGGCAATTTGGTTTGAACGCAACACTTTTCTTGCAGCGGCAATCGGTCTCATCATCATGGCAATGGGCACAATGATGTTTGCCATGGGTCAGCGTCTTGACAAAACCAAGCCGAGGGCAAGAAAAATCTTTTGGCTTATCAATGTGTGGATCATCTTCCCGATTCCGATTGTGCTGTGCGCCTATCTGATGAGCGGCTTTTTAAACAGCTTTCCGACTGTGTTCCTTTACGGTGCATTTTGGGCAGGCTACTTCATCCTCTGCGTAATCTGGGATATAGTAATATTTGCTGTTGCATCACACAAAAGCAAGCAAAACGAGAAATGAAACAGATTGTGGAAGAACCAACCCTAATTCCCCATTGCTATTGCACAATTGGCGTTTTAATGATAAAATGAGGTGATATCAAAATCAGGGAGGATACGATATGAAAATACAGGATAGATTTTTGAAGTATGTTTCGTTTCCGACGATGTCGGATTCTTCAAGCAAAACTGTTCCCAGCACGGAAAAGCAGCTTGCGCTTGCGCAGTACCTTGCCGAGGAGCTGAAAAGCATGGGGTTGGAGAATGCTCATGTTGATGACAAGGGCTACGTTTATGCTCACTTAAAAGGTAATGCTCCGTGCAAGCAAAAGCTTGGCTTGATTGCACACATGGACACTTCACCGGAAGCGGCAGATTCTCCGATAAAGCCCAAAATTGTGAAGTTCAACGGCGAAAAAATTCTTCTCAATGAAGAAAAAAACATCTGGCTTTCACCCGATGATTACCCGAACATGATGAACTATGTCGGTCAGGAGCTCATTGTGACAGACGGCACAACCTTGCTTGGAGCAGATAACAAAGCCGGTATGTCTGAAATTATCAGTGCGGTTGAATATGTCATTGAAAATGATTTGCCTCACGGTGATGTTTCACTTTGCTTCACACCGGACGAGGAAATCGGCAGGGGAGCAGATCATTTTGACCTTGAAAAGTTCAATGCAGATTATGCATACACGGTTGACGGAAGTGTACTTGGTACGGTGGAATATGAAAATTTCAACGGTGCGAGAGCTATTGTGACGATCAACGGTGTTGGTATTCATCCCGGATGCGCCAAAGGCAAGATGATTAATGCGTGCTCTGTTGCCGCAGAGTTTGATATGCTCATTCCGAAAGATGAGCGCCCTGAAACCACCGAAAAATATGAGGGCTTCTATCATTTGCTTTCGATGAGCGGCAAAATTGAGCAGGCAAGCATGAGATACATCATTCGTGACCATGACAGCGCAAAGTTTGAGGCAAAGAAAGCCTATCTCATGAGTGTTGCGGAAAAGCTTAATGAAAAATACGGCGCTTCAACCGTCAGCGTTGAAATTACTGATGGCTATCGCAACATGGGCGAGATTGTTTCGCAGCATATGTATATAATTGAAAGGGCGAAAGATGCAATTGCGCAGAATGGACTTGAGCCGAGAGTTGACCCGATTCGTGGCAGCACAGACGGTGTGACGCTTTCATTCAAAGGCTTGCCCTGCCCAAATCTTTGCACAGGTGCCGAAAATTACCACTCAAGGTTTGAATATGTCAGCATTCAGGCGATGGAAACTGTGACACGAATCATAACTTCGCTGATTACTGACATGGTTTACACAGATAAATAACAAAATATATATAATGAAAAGATGCGTGTGCAGTTCACCAAAAGGGTGAAACAGTACACGCATCTTTTGCGCAAAAGAAAGAAGCCGCATCTTGTGACACGGCTTCTTTTAGTTGATTAGAGAAGTTCGATACCGAAGATCTTGTGGAGAAGCTCGATAACAGGAGCAAGGATCTTTTCAAGGAGTTCTTTGAGTTCTGCTGGCATTGTGTGCACCTACTTTCATATGTATATTCGGGAAAAAGTGAATTCATCTTTTCCGTTCCATTACAATAATATTAACACAACTTTAAACGAACCTTAAAAACCTGTTTGAGAATTAAATGAAGTTAACAAAAAAGTTGAGCTTGCATTTGTGCGAATTGTTGAAAAAGTGCATTCAGCAGCATCGGTGGAAGCTTGAGTGGAAAGATACTTTTAATTAATATTAACGCTTTTATGTTGACTTTGCAGCGTGAAATAAGATATAATGTAGATTAGGCAAATTGTCTGATAAATTTTTAGTGTGTCCTGCCTTATGACCCATTGCGGGGCGCAAATCACTTGACGGAGGTGAGTCTGCTTGGATAGCGGTGATAGTAAACCTAAAGGGCCAAATCTAACATACACCGAGGCAGAACTCACGACAAAGGTGGTTTTTTCTGCATCGGTGAGAAAGTCGGTGTAAAAAATGGGAGAAACAGAATTTGAAGAACTCTATTCTCTTTTATTTTCAAATCAGCTCAAACAGCTAAAGGATGAACTGGCGGAAATGGCATATCCCGACATTGCCGAATTTATCATGCACATTGATGAAGAAAAAATGGCAGTTAAGGTGTTCCGCATTCTTCCGAAAGACATCTTTGCAGATGTTTTTGCCTATCTGGACTCGGACAGGCAATCGGTCATTGTGCAATGCATAACAGACCGTGAAATTGAAAGATTGATGGATGACCTTTTTGTTGACGATGCCGTTGACTTCCTTGAGGAAGTGCCGGCAAACGTTGTCAGGCGTGTGCTTGCAAACACTGACAAGGAAACAAGGGAAATCATCAACAGATTTTTGAAATATCCTGAAAATTCGGCAGGCAGCGTCATGACAATTGAAATGGTTGAGCTTCATGACACGCTGACCGTTGGGGAAGCAATCAAAAACATCAGACGAACAGGCGTGGATAAAGAAACCATCTATACCTGCTATGTTATTGACAGAAGCCGCCACCTTGTCGGCACAATTCCGCTCAGGCGACTGATTCTCAATGATGAGGACACGCCGCTGACCGAAATTATGGCAGACGATGATCAGCTTATTTCTGTTGCAACGCTTGACGATCAGGAAGAGGTTGCGGCGATTGCAAAGAAATATGACTTATTGAGTGTTCCTGTTGTTGACAAAGAGGGCAGACTTGTTGGCATCATCACAATCGACGACATCGTTGACATCATTGACGACGAGGCCACGGAGGACTTTGAAAAAATGGCTCTCCTGCGTCCGTCTGAGGATGAATATTTGAAAACCAACGTTTTTGTGCTTGCAAAAAACAGAATTATCTGGCTGCTTGTGCTGATGGTTTCCGCAACATTCACAGGGCAGATTATCGAAGGCTTTGAAGCGAAGCTTGCCTCAATTGCCGGGCTCACGGCGTGCATACCGATGCTTATGGATACTGGAGGAAACTCCGGCAACCAGGTTTCAACGCTGATTATTCGTGGCCTTGCACTTGGTGAAATACGCATTAAGGATTACTTTAGGGTATTATGGAAAGAGATTCGTGTTTCTGTGATGTGCGGTGTTGTGCTTGCAATTGCAAACTGGGGCAGAATGCTTCTCATCAGAGCTGTCACGGGCTCAGACACTTCAAACAGCGTCATTTTGGTTGTTTGCCTTGCAATTTTGTGCGCAGTCATCACGGCAAAAATGATTGGTTGTACTCTGCCGATTATTGCGAAGCTGCTGCATCTTGATCCGGCGCTCATGGCAGGACCGATGATTACAACACTTGTTGACGCAATTTCGCTTTTGATTTATTTTGCGCTTGCAAACGCACTTATCCCGGCGTAAAACATAAAAGTTAAACATATAGGAGGAATGAATCGTTGTTTAAAAAATTAGTTTCGTTCACAAAAGGCTATCGCTTTCTGACAATTCTGACGCCGATCATCGTTTTCGGCGACGTTTTGATTCAGCTTCAGATGCCGAAGCTTATGGGTAAAATCGTTGACATGATTTATAATGTCGGCGATCCTGATTTTTCACGCACGGCACTGAATTTGAAGCTGCTTGAAATGCTCGGTCTTTGCTTTGTCACCCTTGTTGTCGGCTATGTTGCGGCAAGGTGCAGCGCAATTGCAAGCATGGGCTTTGGCGCAAACATGAGAGGTGCACTTTTCAACAAAGTGCAGGATCTTTCATTTGAAAACATTGACAAGCTGAAAATTTCATCACTCATCACAAGAATGACAAGCGATGTTTCAATGGTTCAGCAGATGTTCAGCAGCGCAATTACAAGCTTTGTTAAAGGACCGTACCTTTTGGTTATGGCGCTTGTTTATGCACTGAACATCAGCAGGGAGCTTTCAAAAATTTTCTATTTTGCAATTCCTGCAATTATAATCGCATTCGTTGCAATGGGTTTGATTGTTGTTCCGATGTTTAAAAAGATGCTTGAAAAAACCGATAAGTTCAACGAAACCATTCGTGGAAATGCAAACGGAATTCGAGTTGTGAAAACCTTTGTTCGTGAAGATTTTGAAAAAGAAAAATTTGAAAAAATCAACATGGACCTTGCCAAGGCAAACATCAAGGCACAGAAGCTGATTTTGTTTGTTTCTCCCGTGCTTATGTTCATCATTTATGGCTGCATGATTGTCACGCTCTATCGGGGCAGCCGCATGATAATTTTCCCGAAGGAGGTTGCAGGCATTACAATCGGTCAGCTTACTTCTTTCATCAGCTATATCACTGAGGTGATTTCATCAATCATGACAATTTTGCTTGTGTTCATCAGTATGGTCATGGCTGGTGCGTCACTCAAGCGTATCGGCGAAATCTTCAAGGCAGAACCGACCGTCAGCGATGCAGATGGCGACCCTGACCTCACTGTTGATGAAGGCAGCGTCGAATTTAAAAACGTATCATTCAAATATAGCCAATCGGCAAAAAATATTCTTGAGGATGTTAACTTGAAAATCAACAGCGGCGAAACCGTTGGTATTATCGGCGCAACAGGCAGTGCAAAATCAACGCTTGTTCAGCTCATACCAAGACTTTATGAAGCCGGAGAGGGCGAAGTGCTTGTTGGCGGAAGAAACGTCAAGGACTATAAATTCAAAAATCTCAGGAATGAAGTTTCGGTTGTTCTTCAGCAAAATATTCTTTTCTCCGGTACAATCAGGGAAAACATTCGCTGGGGAAAAATTGATGCAACGGACGAAGAAGTTGAGCACGCAGCACAGATGGCGCAGGCTCATGAGTTCATCATGGAAAAAGAAAACGGTTATGACACCGATCTCGGAAGCGGCGGAAATACTGTTTCGGGCGGTCAGAGGCAGCGTCTTTGCATTGCAAGAGCTTTGCTCAAAAAACCGAAAATTCTCATTTTCGATGATTCAACAAGTGCCGTTGACACAGCAACGGACAGCAAAATAAAAGCCGCACTTCGCTCAGACGAATATGCGGACATCACAAAAATCATCATCGCTCAGCGAATCACATCAATCATGGATGCCGACAGGGTTATTGTCATTGATAACGGCAAAATTTCAGGCATCGGAACACATGACGAACTTGTGGAAAACAATGAGATTTATAAAGAAATCTTTATTTCTCAGCAGGAAGGAGTGTTGGCACAATGAGTAAAGAGAATACTCCTTTGACTGAGCAGGAAGAAATAAAAACTTCTGAAGCAACTGCCGTGGCAGAAGAAGCCGCAGCGGATACCGCTTCAACAGAACCTGCAAAAGAAGATGCCGCCGAAAAGTCAACAGACGGCAAAAAGAAAAAGCAGAGTGCACTCAAAGCGATTGTTAAGGCAATCAAGCAGGTGAGGGCTGAATCCAAAGAAGCAAAAAAGCTTGAGAAAAAGCCTGAAGAAGAACTTACAGAAGACGAAAAGAAAAAGCTTGAAAAAGCAAAAAAGAAAAACAAAAACAAGCCTAAAGATGCAAAATCATCGGCGGCAAGGCTCATCGGATACATCACAAAGCAAAAAGCATGGCTGTTCGTTGTTGCAGTTTTGGTTATCCTTTCAACGGTTGTCAGCGTTTGCTCCTCGCTTATCATGCAGCCGGTTTACACAGCAATTGAAGCTGTGCTGAAAAACAACATGGGTGCAGATGAAGCGTTTGCAAGAATTGTGAAGTTCCTTGTTGTGATGTCAATTGCATATATCGTTGCGGCGCTGATGAGCTTCCTTTACACAAGAATCATGCTTTCGGTTTCCGTCAAGGTTTTGACAAACATGAGACGTGAGCTGTTTAATCACATTCAGGGCTTACCGCTCAGTTTCTTCGACAAGCGCAAAACGGGCGAAATCATGAGCCACTTCACAAGCGATATTGGCAGAGTCAGCGACCTTGTGCAGAACACATTTACCGATTTGATTTCCGCAAGCATTCAGGCTGTTTTGACAATCGGAATCATGCTTTTCTATAGCTGGCGCATAACACTGACAATTACGGTTGCAATTTTCTTCATGCTGCTGACGGTTGTGGTTCTGACAAAAAAGTGCGAGCCTTATTTCAAAAAGCAGCAGTCAACAATGGCAGATTGCAACGGATATATTGAAGAACATATCAGAGGAATCAAGGTTGTTAAGATTTTCAGCTATGAAGAAAAGTCGAAAAGAGAATTTGCTGAAATCAACGAGGCATACAGAAAGAACGGCGTTAAAGGTAACATCATCGGTGGTCTCATGGGTCCAATCATGTCAATGATCACAAGGCTTAACTACGCTGTTGCTGTTTCGATTGGTGCAACCATGGTCATCAAAGGCAAAATGACAATTCCCAAACTTGTAACCTATCTCCAATACGTTGGAAACTACGGCACGCCTGTTGCCTCAATTGCTGCAAGCTACAGCACTTTGATTTCAGCTCTTGCCGGTGCAGAAAGAATCTTCGAGGTTCTTGATACTCCGCATGAAACCGATGAGGGCAAGGTTACACTTGCGAAGGTAATCAGAAATATGTATGGCGAAGCGGAAGAAAACGAGAACGGCGAGCTTTCATGGAAAGTTCCGCAGGAAGACGGCTCAGTTAAATATGTTCCCGTTAAGTGCGACATTGATATTGACGACATCTCGTTTGCCTATGTTGAAGATAAACCTGTTCTCAAGCACGTTTCAACTCATGCAAACAGTGGTGAGAAGTTGGCGTTTGTTGGCTCGACCGGTGCAGGTAAAACAACCATCACGAATCTTATCAACCGTTTTTATGAAGTTGACGAGGGCAGCATTAAAATTGACGGAATTGACATCAGAGACATCAAAAAAGATGATTTGAGAGGAACCATGGCGTTTGTCCTTCAGGATTCCAAGCTGTTTGTTGGAACGATTGCGGAAAACATCAGATATGGTAAGCTTGATGCAACAGATGAAGAAATTGCTGCTGCTGCAAAGCTTGCAAACGCAGATAAGTTCATTGAAAAGCTGCCCGATAAATATGAAACCGAAATCCGTGCAGACGGAATCAACATCAGCGTTGGTCAGGCGCAGTTGATTAACATTGCAAGGGCTGCAATTTCGGGCAGACCGCTGTTGGTGCTTGACGAAGCAACCAGCTCGGTTGACACAAGAACTGAGCGCCTGATTGAAATCGGCATGGATCAACTCATGGCAGATAAAACTGTTCTTGTCATTGCTCACCGCCTTTCAACAGTCAGAAACTCAGAGGAAATTGTTGTTCTTGAAAACGGCGAAGTTATTGAGCATGGCGCACATAAGGCATTGATTGACTTTGCGGGTAAATATTATCAATTATATACAGGAATCTTTGAAATGACTTGATAAATGCAGAATCATTTCGAGCTTTATTGTCTGAAACAAATAATATGCGGGAAGCGTGGCTCTTAAAGCAGAACGGCTTCCCGCATTTTTTATATTTGGCTTTTTATTTCTTCCTTGCAAACAGTGCAGGCAGAATCAGCGGCTTCTTTTCGCCTATGTCTGTCATTTGCTTAATCAGAATCTGCTTAAGCTCTTTTCTGACGGAGGCATAGTTTTTGTTTTTGACAAGGTTGTTTTTTTCGTGAGGATCTTTTGAAAGGTCATATAGATAATCTTCAAAATAAACGGCTGAATCATGGGTTGTGAAACCCTCAAGTGCGGCACTTCTGACGGAGTATTTATATTGTTTTGTGCGTATCGCTCTTGCACACTGGCTTTCGCTGATCTGCATGAACACGTGTGAGCGCTCTTCGTCAGATTCAATTTGCTTTGCAAGGTCAACACCCTCATAGCTTTCGGGAATGTCGATGCCCGCAAGTGACAGCAGTGTCGGCGGTATGTCAATTAAGCTTGTCAGATTCTCATGTGTGATTCCGCCTTTGAAGCTGCCGCCTGAAATGATGAGCGGTGTGTGGGTTGAGCTTTCGTGGCAACTGCGCTTATATTCAGCGTTGCGTGTTTTGAAGTGGCTGCCGTGGTCGGAAGTATAGATGATAACAGTGTTATCATAAATGCCGAGCTGCTTGAGCTTTTCAACAAGTTTGCCGACGTTATAGTCAAGACGGTTGATTGCGCTCAGATAATCGGGGTACTGCTCGTTGTAGTCACCCTTGAGGAAAGCCAAATCCTCCGGGATGGGGTAGTTTTTATAGTTATCAACGGTTTCACGATAGCCCTCATAGCGCTTGTGATCGTTTTGATGATGCGGCTCAAGTTGAGAGATGAACAGGAAAAACGGCTTTTCATCGCTGCGGTTATCAAGAAATTCAAGTGCATAATCATTGATACAGTCGGCACGATAACCTTTAAAATCAAGCTGATTACCGTCTGAATCAAAAATATAACCGTCATAGCCGTGAGAGGTGAACTCAAGCACATCGGCTGCACGCCAATAGGAATAGCCACCCTGACGGTCTTTAGGCACAGCAGTTTTTTCACAGTGAACGCCAACATTCTGAATCCTGTCGGAGGCGAGGTGCCATTTTCCGACATATGCGGTTTCATATCCCGCCTCGTTGAAATATTCAGCAAGCGGTTTGATGTCTTTCGGCAGTGGTACTCCGTTCCAATAACAGCCGCATTGAGTTGCGTAAACACCGGTTTGCAGGCAGGCTCTTGCCGGTCCGCAGACGGGCTGGCAGGTGAAGTTGTTCTCAAACTTAACACCCTCAGCGGCAAGCCCCATAAGATTCGGGGTAAGCTCATCGTTCACAGTATCCCAGCGTTGCTGATCGCTGAAATAAAAGATTATGTTTTTTTTCTGGTTCATTATATGTTCTCCTTGTAGTGTAACTATAGCTATTTTAACTGATTGAGTTCATTAATACAAGTGAAAAGGCAGATTTTTTACATTTATTTGACAATCTTTAATGCAAAAAAAATAACCGCCACGTTATGCAAAACGGACGGTTATTATCTTTATAATAAAATTCAATTGACATGGCTGATTTTTATTGGTTTGCAGTGACTGATTCAGATGATGCTTCGCTTGTTGAATCAACCGTTGAGCTTTCATTTGCTGATGTTTCTTCGCCCGGCCTCGGAACAGATTGCAGATAATCATTGCTTTTTTCAACGCCGTCTGAAACAAGCTTCATTGTTCTTTCATAGGAACCTTTGGCGAGTGTCAGACCGTTTGATGATTTGTTCAGACCAAGCTCGTCAGCCTTTGAATCCATGTTGTCACTGAGCGGAACGATGTTATATACGCTCTTTCCACCGGATGTGTAAAGATGTACCCAAGTCGGAATAACCTCGATGTTTTCAAAAATAACTGTGCCGTCACTGTATTTTGAGAAAGTCATTTCAAAAATCATGCCATCCTCAGTGTGACCTGTTTTAAGTCCCATGTGCTGACGCCTTTGGTTGGAAACCATGTTGCCCATTGAGTAAACGCAGACCATTTTGTGGCTGCCATCGGTTGAAGTGATGAGGTCAACCGGCTGAACAACGTGCGGATGTCCGCCGATGATGACGTCAATGCCAAGGTCGCACAGCTTTTGAGCAATCTCTTTCTGGCGGCTGTTTGCTTCAAGCTGATATTCATTGCCCCAGTGCAGATAAGCAACGAGAACTTCTGCGCCTGCATTTTTCATCAGCTTAATCTGTTCTTCCATTTCGGTGTAAAATTTATCGAGATTGGTGTAATCAAAAGAGTTGATCAGTGGTGCGGATTCTTCGCTGACAAGAATTCCGTTGAGAGCCTTTCTGGTTGCTTGCTTTGTTTCTGTTTCATATGTGTAGCAAACCATGCCGAATTTGATGTCATTAACTTCTTTGACAAGATACTTCTTTTCGGTTTCGGCAGTTCTTGTTCCGATGTAATCAAAGCCCGCCTGAGCAACAATCTGTTGAGTGCGCATGACGCCGCTTGAGCTTGTGTCATAGCAATGGTTGTTTGCAGTGAGCAGGCAGTCAACGCCCGAATCTTTGAGTGCAGAGGTAATTTCATCGGGTGAGTTGAATGTTGGGTAGCCTGAGTATTTCCTGCCGTTTTCAGTTCCGCCGAGGGTCGTTTCAAGGTTTGCAACAAAATAATCGCAATCTTTTATTTCACTTTCAGAATAGGTGAAGATGCTTGAAAAATCATAGGTTTTCGTATCTGATGAATAAGCAGCGTTGAAGATCGGAACATGAATCAGCACATCGCCGGCTGAACCGATGGTTGCTTCGCTGACCTTGATTGGTACGGGTGGTTCAGTGGGTGCAGTGAAAGCATCTGCATTTGCCGGAGCAAGTCTTTCCTGCATACTGATGCCCGAAAAAACAGCAATGCCTGCAATGCAAAGGCTGAACAGAACAACCATTATCACAAACAGTGCGGAAACCGTCCTTTTATTTTGCTTGTTTGAAGATGCCATAGTTTTATATCTCCTTGATTTTACCTTAATTTTTCTTATTTTTAGTATACCACGTGAACAGTTTGATTTCAATATAAAATAAAGATTATTAGCACGAAGGCAAATGATTGCATTGAAGCGACTGTGATTCAAGTGTAGACTTGTTAACTTATGTTGATGATAAGACTAAAAAGCATAAATATACGCACAAATGACCGGAATCATTGCAATTTGTAATAAATTTGTTATAATTATGAGCGTGAATCGTAATTTTTACACCTTAATATATAGATACAGTTTGAGTGGAGTGCTTTTAGAGCACTTTTTTGGAGGAATCTGATATGCAAAACGTTCTTGTTTGTGACGACGATAAGGCGATTGTTGATTCAATTGAAATTTATCTCAAGGCTGAGGGCTATAACGTTCTTAAAGCATTCAACGGAAAAGAAGCTGTTGACATTGTCGGCCGCAATGAAATTCACTGCATTATCATGGACGTCATGATGCCGGTCATGGACGGCATTTTGGCAACTGTGAAAATCAGGGAAAGCAGCAATGTGCCGATTATCTTCCTTTCTGCCAAAAGTGAAGATACCGACAAAATTGCAGGGCTGGGCTTTGGTGCTGATGACTATGTTACAAAGCCGTTTAACCCGCTTGAAATAATTGCAAGAGTTAAATCGCAAATCAGGCGTTATATCTCGCTTGGAAGCATGACAGTCAGGGACGGCATCATCACAACCGGCGGACTTTCGGTTGACACTCAGTCAAGGAAGGTTACGCTTGACGGCGAAGAAGTCAGGTTGACCGCAACTGAATATAAAATTGTGGAATACATGATGATGAACCTTGGCAGAACGCTTTCTTCGGCACAGATTTATGAGAATGTTTGGAACGAGGAGGCAATGGCTTCCGATAAGACTGTGACTGTGCACATCAGACGAATCCGAGAAAAACTGGAAATTGACACTAAAAATCCTATGTATATTAAGGTGGTGTGGGGTATTGGATACAAGATTGAGAAAATTTGACCGTTCAATGATACCTAAAACAATTGCATTTTTGCTTGCGCTAATTTTTGTTTTTGCAGGAACAACAAGAGTGATGAACCTGATTCACTCTGCTGAAACCAAAAAGATTTCAGACAGCTATTATTCAAATGTGCTAATCCAGGGAAAAAACTTCAACATGGAAACCAGCACGATGTTCACTGAGGAATATAGCAGCTTCATGCGCTATGTGGTGCAAAAGGCAACACTTTATGGTGACGGCACAAAGGAAGATTACAACGAACTGAAAGAGCGTGTCGAAAAAAGCCTGCGTGCAGAATATGACAGCTATAAAGACGAACTGATCAGTGAAATTGAGAATGATTGCAGCCGCAATTATTACCGTCCGGCTATCAACTATCTGCAAAGCGGTTTTGTTTCGCTGAAAAGGCTTGATTCGCATAAGGGTAATCACAAAATCTCAGGTATTTTTGTTTATGAAGAAGATGAAGATTACTATACTTTTAACGGCGATTGGGTGCTGAACGAAGACGGTCAAGCGGTTTACATTAACGATGAAGACTATGAGGACTATGATGGAGATTTTGACATATGGGCAACAACATATTATGATGTTGACGGCGATTTGGTCACAGCGCCGCCATCCGCTGCGTCAACATCTGTTGTGTCGCACTTCGAAATGAAAAACGGTATTCCTGCCGAAATTTTGAAAAAAGCAGGCGATGCGGATGCTGTTGTTATAATCTGCAACACTAACTACAATGACGAAGGCATGGATGGCTATTACGCAGTCAACGTTGTTGATGATGTGCTTTATGATAATTTTATGTCAGGAATTAAAAGCGGAGAATACAGCTCGAATTACTATGCTGCGCTTGTTGATAAATATGATGAGTTTCGTGACGAAGCAAAAAGAATGGATGAGGGCATAAGCCTTTATGAAAACCTGAAGTTTGCATTTGTTAACAAGGACACGGGCAAAATCATCTCAAACGTGAAAAACGTTGATTCAAGCACAAGTGCAAAAGAGCTTGAAAACATTTTCCTCAAATATCCGTGGAGCTTCATCAAAACCGGTTCTGACGGTTATGTCGGCATGGGCAGCCGCTATCAAAAGTTGTATGAAGAGTCGGACTATTCAAACTCGGTATACAGATCAGGCATCGGCAGATATTATGACGAAAGTTATCTGAAAGAGCTTGTCAGCAACTATGCGCTTTATGTCAGTTTTGATGAAACGCTTGCCGGTGATGATGCTTTCAGCAAAATGGAAGAAACATATACCGGGGTTTACAAAGAGGTACGTTCTGCTTTCAGCTATACACTGGCAATGCTTATCGGATTCATCATCTGTGTGATTGTTCTAATCATCAAAAGCGGCAGAAAACACGGCGATGATGAGCTTCACATGATGTATACCGATAAAATCTTCACGCTTTTGCGCACGGCAATCAACGGTGGAATCATTGTCGGCTTAGGCGGTATATGCTTGGTGGTAATTGATTCATGGAATGCGAATGAGCTTGCATGGATTTATACTGTGAGACTTTTCTCAATTCTTGCGATGATGATTGCAGCGGTTTTGATTGATTGGATTTTGTATATCGCACGCCACATCAAAAACGGAACTCTGATGAAAAACATTATGCTTGCTGTTTTCATCAGGTGGCTTGCGAAGCTTGGAAAAAAAGCGAAGCAAAAGCACATTGAACGCCGTGAAAAAAGAAAAGCAAGGCCTGCGGTCTATAAGGATATTTTCAACGATGTTCTGCGTAAGCTTGTTTTGTGGGTGATTGTTCCGAACTCGGTTGTTTCGGTTATTGCAATTTGTTCTATGGCGGCAGAAAGTTGGATATTCGGCATTTTCTTTTGCGTTTTGCTTGCGGCATATGATATTTTTGTTGTTATCGGTATGTTAAGATACGCCTATTCACTGAGAAAGGTTTTCTATGCGCTCAATCAGGTTAAGATGGGCAACTACGGCGTTACGATTGACACAACATCAATGCCGCAAACAGTCAGAGCTTATGCGAACGATGTTACTGCAATCAACCAAGGCTTGAGCTATGCAGTTGAAAATGCAGTTAAGGAGCAGCGTATGAAAACGGAGCTTATCACAAATGTTTCGCACGATTTGAAAACGCCGCTCACGTCAATCATCACCTATGTTGACCTGCTTTCACGCTGCAACATCAATGACGCAAGCGCACAGGAATATATTGATGTGCTTGGCGAAAAAAGCGCAAGGCTCAAGCGCTTGATTGAGGATTTGGTTGAAGCATCAAAGGCTTCATCGGGCGCAGTGAATGTTGAGTTGATTAAAGTCAGCCTGAATGAGCTGACACGCCAGATTACAGGCGAATATGACGATGAATTTGAAAACCGTGGACTGACGCTTGTTGAGCAGGAGGATGATGAAGAAATCATCATCATGGCAGACAGCAAGCTTTGCTACAGAGTTTTTGATAACCTCATGAGCAATGTCAAAAAATATGCGATGCCGGGCACGAGAGTGTACCTGCGTATTTATAAGAAAAACGGTAAGGGCATCATCAGCCTACGCAATGTTTCGGAAAACCAGCTTAACATTCCGGCATCGGAGCTTCTTGCAAGGTTTGTCAGGGGCGACAAGTCACGCTCATCTGACGGAAACGGACTTGGCCTTTCAATTGCAGAAAACTTCTGCAAGCTCCAAGGTGGCAAGCTGAGCCTTGAAATCAACGGTGACTTGTTCACTGCAACGGTTGAATATCAGTTGAGCGAATAAAATAAGCAAGAGTGGATAGCAGTGCGCTGTTCACTCTTATCTTTTTTGTTGAATTTCAACTGTCAGCACAGCCCTTTTCGCATCATTCCCAACACCTCACTCATAATTCCTCATTTCGCATACTTTGTCCCGTGGGCGAATATAAATTTAACGGTGATTAATGTGTTTTTTGTGCTTTCGGTTTTAGAGAATGACGGCGGCGTGATGGGGCGGATTCACGATTTGTTCCATGCGCCTGAGGTTACAAACGAAAAGATTGAAGTTAAAGGTGCGTTTCCGTTTTATAAAATTACAGCGAAGCTTTATCGTGGGATAATTCCATGGAACACGATTGATGTGATGGCAGGTAAGTTGAAAAACAAGGCAGTTTTGCCTGCTTCCGTTGTGCCGGAGGAGGGCTGCGGCATCAGTGCGTTTGAGCCAAAGGTTTTGCCCGAAAGGGTGCTGTTTAATTCAGCGGTGAAAACGCTTGAAAAGATGGCGCTTGACCCAACGCAAGTCTTTGTCAGTGTCATTGATGAAAATGCCTATCTTGTTGACCTTGTTGAAAACCTGGTGCATCTTGCGTGCAGAATTCAGGTGATCACAAACTGCGTCAGCGATTATGAGCGTCTTGCGGAAAAACTGCTGAAAGTTTATGGCTTGTCGCTTGTCATCTCAGGCAGAACAGACAACAGCGTTTTAACAAGCACGGTGATTATTTCTGCACGCTCGTCTGCTGTTCCGCTGATTTTTCGCGGCTTACTTTTCACAAACGAGCGGCGAAGGCTGATGAACGCAACCGTGCTCACAGGTGACAGAATCACTCTGCCGAAAAAAATTGAAGCTGTTTGCCCAAATGAGATAAACAAGCTGACCTTTGCTTCGGCACTTTATGAGCTGTGTTCAGCCGATGAACTGGGAAAGTTGACTTTTGATAATATGATAATCACAAGGTAGACGGGTAATAAAGCAACGAGTATGCACGATTGACAAACAAAGCTGTTTCGGGTATTATTTGTGACGTAGAATCCGAAAGGGAAGATGAAAATGAATTATGATAGTGCGCTTGATTATGTTTATTCAAGAAGAAAGTTTGCAAAAAGCAGCGGCTTTGAAAGAATACTTGCCTTGCTTGAACGTTTTTCAAATCCGCAGCAAAGGCTGAAATTTGTTCACGTTGTCGGTACGAACGGAAAGGGCTCGGTTTCAACTGAGCTTTCATTCATAACACGTAAGGCGGGGCTGAAAACCGGGCTGTTTACCTCGCCGTTTGTGACTGAATTTCGTGAGCGGATTCAGGTTGACGGTGAATACATTGACAAGCAGGTTTTTGCAGGCATAATTGATGAAATTAAAGCAGTCAGCGACGAGCTTGAACGGCAGGGTATTACGCCGACTTTTTTTGAGACGGTGCTTGCTGCTGCTTTGATTCATTTTGAGCGAACAGGCTGCGACATTGTTGTGCTTGAAGCCGGGCTTGGCGGAAGAACCGACAGCACAAACATTATCCCTGCGCCGCTTGTGACTGTTATCACTTCAATTTCGCTTGACCACACAGATGTGCTTGGCAGCACAGTTGGTGAAATTGCAAAAGAAAAATGCGGCGTAATCAAAAACGGCAGCGTGGTTGTGTCATATCCGACAGAAAACGGCGGATTTGATTTTGTTGCCCAAAGTGTGGAAGCGGATTCTGTGATTGAAGCAGTTTGCACGGAAAAAGGCTGCAATCATGTCAAGCCTGACATGAGCCTTGTTTCAAAACTCAATGAGAGCATAGACGGGATTGATTTCAGCTTTGCCGGGCTTCGTCTTAAAACAAAATTCACCGGAGATCATCAGCTTGCAAATGCCGCTGTTGCTGTTTGTGCAGCAAAGGAGCTTATAAAAAAAGGCTTTGGCGTCACGGAAAGTGACATCATAAGCGGCATTGCGGATGCATTTTTGCCGGCAAGGATGGAGGTGCTGTCACGCTCTCCGCTCATCATCATTGACGGCGGTCATAACATCGGCTGCATGACTGCGCTTTCAAAAATGCTTCGGAGTAATCTCAATGGCAAAAAAATCACGGCTGTGCTTGGCTTTATGCAGGATAAGGACTATGAAACGGCGATTGAAATCATTGCGCCGCTTTGCAAAACAATCGTCTGCACTCTTGCCGATGAGCACAGGGGCGAACAGCCTGAAACGCTTGCTGAAATTGCGAAAAAAAGTTGTGATGACGTATCCTGTCGAATGAGCAAGGCTGATGCTTTTGAGCTGGCATTGAGTAAAACCGAAAAAGACGATGTGCTGATTTGTGCAGGTTCTTTTTATCTTGTCAGCGAAATAAGACAAATGATGAAGCCGCAGGAAAAATTTTGATTACATGACGCACTTCGTCAAAAAATTCAAATGAAATCCCTTACCATTACGGCAAGGGATTTTTTTGTATTACATGAATTTACAGAAAGGAGCAGATGCAGCGATTAAACTGCATCGTGTTGGATATGTCAGCAAAGATTGAATATAGAAACAAGGAAATCAGAGTTTATCTTGACGGAGAAATTGACCATCACAGCGCAAGCTTGATCAGAGTCAGCGTTGATGATGCCATTTTACACAGGCGGCCATCGCTGCTTGTGCTGGATTTTGGTGCGGTTACTTTCATGGATAGCTCCGGAATCGGGCTTGTCATGGGGCGCTATAAGCTGATGAAAAGTGTCAGCGGAAGAATCAGAGTTGAAAACCTGTCGCCGGGGGCATACAAGGTGATGAAGCTTGCCGGACTTGAAAGGCTTGGAGAAATAAAACAGAAAGAGGTAATTTGAAATGAAGATAATTAATGAAATGAAAATGACGATTGACAGCCGAAGCATAAATGAGGGCTTTTCAAGGGTTGCTGTTTCGGCATTTGCCGCCTGCCTTGACCCAACGGTTGAGGAACTGACCGACATCAAAACTGCCGTCAGTGAAGCCGTCACAAACTGCATTGTTCACGGCTATCGTGAAAGCATGGGTAAAATTTACATAACAGTCAGCATTACGGACACAAACTCAATCAGAATCAAAATTCGTGACAAGGGTGTTGGTATTGAGGACATCAAGCAGGCAATGGAGCCGCTTTTCACCACTGCCGGCGGTGAGCGTGCAGGCCTTGGCTTTGCTGTTATGGAAAGCTTTATGGATAAGGTTAGGGTGACATCAAAGCCGGGAAAAGGCACAAGCGTCACTCTCATCAAACACATCGGCGGTAAAACCATATAAGGGAGGTTGCTTCCTTGCAAAAGACAAAAGCACAAAGGGACAAGCTGATTGACGGCAACTTCGGGCTTGTTCATTCATGCGCAAACAAGTTCCGTGGCAGAGGTGTGGATTATGACGATTTGTTTCAGGCAGGCTGTGTTGGGCTTATCAAAGCGGCAGACAATTTTGACGAAAGCAGAGGCTTTGCTTTTTCAACCTATGCCGTGCCGGTGATACTCGGTGAAATCAGGCGCATTTTCCGTGACGGCGGAACAATCAAAATCGGGCGCACGCTCAAGGAAAAAGCCCGTGTTGCCGTTAAAACAAAGGATGAGCTGACTGCTCAGCTTGGCAGAGAGCCGAAAATCGGTGAGCTTGCAGAAAAACTCGGAGTCGGAATTTCCGAAGCGGCAGAGCTGATTACCGTTTCCATGCCGATAATTTCGCTGACAGCGAGCGACGATGAAAACGATACGCATCAGTTGGACATTCCGGTGTCTTCACCGGAAGAAGAAATTTCGGACAGACTGGCGCTTCATGATGTCATGCGCACGCTTGAAGATAAAGACCGAAAGCTGATTGAACTGCGATATTTCAAAGGTATGACGCAATCCAAGGCAGCGGCAGAGCTCGGTATGTCGCAAGTTCAGGTTTCACGCAGAGAGAAAGTGATTTTGCTGAAGATGAGGGAACGGATGCTGGGTTAGGATTTTCTTCTTATTCTGCGATATATCATCAACGCAACAACTGAAACAACTGCTTCGGTTGCAGGAAAAGCGAGCCATGTTCCTGTTAAGCCGAATGCAAATGAAAGCGCAATTGCCATCGGTATTATTACCGCAAAGCCACGCAGGATTGAGATGATGTGCGCCGGAAGCGCTTTTTCCGTTGACGTGAAAAATACGCAGACAACAATGTTGAACCCAACAAAAAGCAACGCCGTGAAATAAAGCTTTAAGCCACAGACAGCCATTGATTGCAGTTTGGCGTTGTTTTCACTGTTGAAAATTTTTGCAATCGGGTCTGCAAAAAAGAAAATGCAAAGATACACAACAACTGAAATGATGCAGGCAGCAGCAACAGCATAAAGCAGCAAGCGCCTGCAATTTTTGATGTCGCCTTTGCCGTGCGCCTTGCTGATGAGCGGTTGAGTTCCTTGTGCAATGCCTGTGTAAACGGAAACAAACACAAGTGAAATGTTCGCAATGATGCCGTATGCCGCAACACCTGTGTTGCCCTCAAGCTTCAGCAAAATTGCGTTAAACACGATTATGACAAGTCCGTTGGCAAGTTCGGTGATGAGCGATGGCAGACCGAGAGAAAAAATCGGCAAAGCCAATGAACGGCTTAGTCTTGTTTTAATAAGATGGAAGCTGTTGCGCTTTCTTATCAGATGGCTTGACAAAATCATCATTCCAACAACGGGGGCAAATCCTGTTGCCAAAACAGCGCCGAAGATGCCAAGTTTTGCCGGAAAAATCAAAATATAATCGAAAACAATGTTAAACAGGCAGCCGATGAACATTGCCGCCATGGCAAGGTTTGGGCTGCCGTCATTTCTGACAAAGCAGTTGAAGATGTTGTTAAAAATGAATGCAGGCGAAAAAATCAGCAAAATCCGAAGATAGATTTCCACCATTTCAAACGTATCTGAATCTGCACCGAGCAAGAGAGTGAGTTCTTTTGAAAAGAAGATTCCGATGAGAACAAAAAGTGCAGAAAAAACGGCAGACAAAATCACCGTGACCGAAAAGTACCTGTTGGCGTCGGCATCGTTACCCTGACTTTTTGCAATTGAAAATTTTGTTGCGCCGCCCATGCCAAGCATCAGTCCGCAACCGCTGATGAAGCTGTAAGCAGGGATTGCAATGTTAAGTGCCGCAAGTCCGTTTGCGCCCAAGCCTTTTGAAATGAAGAATGTGTCGGCAAGAATATAGCACGAAAGTCCAATCATGCCAAGCACATTGAGTGATGAATATTTCAAAAAATCCTTAAAATATGAATTGCTTTTCATATGTACCTCCGATTTAATAAAAAAGCGCCGATTTCGCATCTTCAAAGACCTAATGATGCGAAACACAGCGTTGCTGCACTACCCGGTGGCAGTCAAAATGTTTGATTGTTGCTGTCATTATATCGTATAATAACACCCGTGTCAACAGCAAAAAATCATGCCGCTTGCTTAAAAAGGTATAATATGGTATACTTCATAATGAGGATGTGATTTTTGATGTCAAAGGTAAAGAGTGCTTTGTGGCTTTTGCTTGTTGCTGCCGTTGCATTAACTTTTTTCGGCTGTTCCGGAAAGAACAAGGCTGATGCAGTTGAACTGAGGGGCGAAAAAGCTAAAGTTACTGTTTCGGCGGAAAATAAAAGTAAGGCGCTTTATGTTTCAAATAAAAAAAGGGGCGAGCTTAAAAAAATTGCTTCTTCAGATATATCAGTGATGTATTTTGACGAATCGAATTACACGGTTTCCGTTTATGATTCAATCAGCAAACAGCTTTGGAACTCACTGCCTGAAAAATACAGCGACGGAAAACCGTCCGCTGTCAGTGTTGACATCATGGTTGACGGTAACGCCTATACGCTCAATTCGCAGGATGACAGCGTTGCCGAAAAAAATGCCGCTTTTGAAGCGAAGGATAGCAATCTGCTTGTGACATACGGGTTCAAAAAGACGCTTGATGACGGAACGAAAATCAGCTTCAAAATTCCCGTGAATTATTCAGTGGACGGCAGCACGTTGACTGCAAGCGTTGACTGCTCAAAAATCAAAAATGATGACATGAGTGAAAATGTGATTATCAAAACCGTTCACCTGCTTAATTATTTTGGTGCAGATACCGCTGCAAAGAGCGGCGATTTCATTTTGATACCGGATGGCTGCGGAGCAAAAATTGACACTGCGAAAAAGGTTAAGCAGTTCAAAAAAATAAGTATTCCTGTTTACTCTGCGGATTATTCTGTGGGCGAAAACGCAGTTTCATCTTTTGCCCGTGTTGCATCTTTTGCCATGAAGTCGGGCAGCGGTGCTTACATTGCACTGATTGAAAGCGGTGATGCAATTGCAAAAATTACTGCGGAAAAAGCCATTGGCAAAAGTGCATATAACAGGGTTGGTGCATCTTTTGACATAACGCCGGTGATGACTGACAAAGAACGCAAAATAAGCCACGCTTCGGCGAAAAGCTATGACGGTGAAATTAAGGTTTCCTATCGTTTCCTTTCCGGCGACAACAGTGATTATGTTGCAATGGCAAGTGCGTGCAGAGAAATGCTCATCAGAAACGGAACACTTAATTTTACAAGCGCTGATGATTCAAATGGTATGCCTTTTTTGCTCGGTCTTGCAGGCGCCGCTGAAATCGGTGATGAAAAGCCAAAGCTGACTTCACTCACCACATTTGAGCAGGCGGCAGACATTCTTTCTGTGCTTCGCAGCAAGGGAATCGACAACATCAACCTGCGCTATAAAGGAATGCTTGACGGCGGCTTGAGCCAGGTTGACATCACAAAGGCTGACGTTTCATCTCAGCTTGGTTCAGACAGTCAGTTTGCACAGTTTGTTGCCTATACTGATGCGCAGAACATAAGCCTTTTTGCAGATGTGAATCTTATTACTGCAAAAAGCCTTGGCAGAACCGCCACACGGCTTGACTCAACTTCTGTGTCAGGTGATGTTACTTATTTGAAAGGCTCTGCAATTTCATCGGCGGGAAAAAGTGAGCTGCTTGCAGTGAGTGAAATGGAGAGTACCGCAAATGCGATGCTTTCAAAAATGCGCTCGCTTTCAGTTGACGGAATCTGCTTTGCAGATGCAGGCAATGTGCTTTATTCAGATTTTACAAGCGGCAATGCTGCAAACCGTCAGCAGGTGAAGGAAATTGTTTCAGCTCAGGTTAATGCAGCTTCGTCAAGCAAAAAGCTGATGGTTGACGGCGGCAATCTGTACAGCGTGAAATATGCAGAAATGATTGATAACCTGC
>JAMPAE010000029.1 GCA_023667385.1 Ruminococcus sp. | reverse complement strand
AATGAGGATTGCATTAAGGCCGTCAGTGCCTGTTGTCGGTGTCGGCTTATCGTTCTGAACAGCGTCAACAAACTGAATCATTTCGTCACGGAAAGACTGCATGTATCTTTCAAGGAAGAAATAGAGCGGCTTATCTGTTTCAACGCCGTCAGCAGTCATAAGAGTAACGTTTGTCGGAGTGTCATTTGCAGCAACTGCTGCACCGAGTGAACCGAAAGCTTCAACTCTCTGGTCATAGCCATAGGCTGCACGGCGACTGTTGTCGATTACGCCGAGAGCTCCGTTTTTAAATTTAAGGTTGATGATTGCAGTGTCAACATCGCCGGCTTCACCGATTGCAGGGTCAACAAGGCAAGTTGCATTAACATAAACTTCTTCAACCTCGCTGCCTGCGATGAAGCAAGCCATGTCAAAATCATGAATTGTCATATCAAGGAAAATGCCGCCTGAAACCGCTGCATATTCGGCTGATGGAGGCTCAGGGTCACGTGAAGTGATTTTAACAAGCTCAAGGTTGCCGATTTTTCCATCATTGATAAGTTCACGAATGTGAGAGAAGTTGTGGTCAAAGCGGCGGTTGAAACCAACCTGAAGCTTAACTCCTGCTTCTTTAACAGTGTCGATAACAGCCTGAACCTTTTCAGGGGTGAGATCAACCGGCTTTTCGCAGAAAACGTGCTTGCCTGCTTTTGCAGCTTCAATTGAAATGTCAGCATGAGTATCGGTTGATGAGCAAACCAAAACTGCGTCAATTTCAGGGTCTGCAAGCATATCCTTATAGCTGTCATAAATTTTTTCAATTCCATATTCTTCTGCGAGTGCAGGAAGAGCGTCTTTAAATACGTCTGTGATTCCAAGCACCTTTGCGTTCGGAACATTATATGTGATGGACTTCATATGAACCTTACCGATTCTTCCGGCACCGATGATGCCGATGTTCAATTGTTTCATGTTTAAATCCTCCGTTACTAAGGTAATGTCTTACCTGTTTTTTCATTACTCAGTTGTATCTTATACAACAGTTAAAGAGAGTATATCACAATGATTTTTCAGTTTCAAGATAAAAAGCAGTTTTAATTGCTAAAATTTTATCTGATTTGGCAGTTAATCAACACTTGTTAATTATGCGGTAAAAAATGTCAATCGGGTATGCATTTTGCACGCATATGAAAAAAACAGCTCAATCCCTCGAACATTTTTCCGCATCAATTGCAAGCGTGACCATCAGTGCATAAAGTGCGTCACTGTCATGCATCACGTCAATTGTGTAGGTATCGGTGAAATTGAAAAGTTCCTTTGAAATCACGGCAACGGTTGCACCGTATGCATCGAAAATTGTGTAATCCCATTCAAAAAATTCGCCGTCAACGCTCCAGCCGTTGAAATCAAGGTTGAAAAACGGCTTGAAAAACGAAAACTCCTTGACTATCGAGCCGACCTGCTGTTCACCAACAAACAAATTAAACCTCGGACGGAATGTGAAAAGCTCCTGCCGAAGTGTTGCGATGTGCCTGCCGTAACTGTCAAGGATGTGGAGCTTATGTCCCCAAGCAGGCTGACCCTCAATCGTATAGACGGTTTCGCCGTATTCATTATAAATATCGTAGCTGTCAAACCATGAGAAAAATCGCTGTTTAAATAAAAGTTTCATTGCAAATCTCCTTTCATGTTTCGGCGTTTTTCGCTGTACTTTTATTATACATTAGTATTAAGTGTATTTCAATATTCAACCGACAATAATTAACCTTGAAAGGGTGAACTAAATGGAATCAATTTGGAGCGTGGAAACAAAGTTTCGGCAAAGGGAAAGCCTGACATATGACATACACACCCACACGGCAATCATCGGCGCAGGGATTTCAGGAATTTTGACGGCATATTTTCTCAAAAACGAGGGAATCGACTGCATTGTTGTTGACAAAGGAAAAATCTGCGGCGGACAAACTCAGAACACAACCGCCAAAATTACCGCTCAGCACGCCGATATTTATGCAAAGCTGATTAAAACGGTTGGCAGGAATAAAGCTAAGGAATATTATCAATATAATAAGAAAGCGATTGACGATTTTGAGCAGATCATCAGAGCGGAAAAAATCAACTGCTCATTTGAGCGCCTGCCGGCTGTGATCTATACCTGCACTGACGAGCGAGCAATTGAAGATGAAGCAAGGGCAGCGGAAATGCTTGGCATTGAAAGCGAGCTTCAACAAAATTCTCCGCTTCCGTTTGAAGTTAAGGCGGCGCTTTCGTTTCCGAATCAGGCGCAGTTTAATCCGTTGAAATTTTTGAAACCGCTCAGCGAAAAAATCACAATTTATGAAAACACAAGCGTGCTGAAAATCGAAAATGACACGCTCATCACAGACAAAGCAAGAATCAAGGCGAAGAACATTGTTTTCAGTTGCCACTACCCTTTTGTCAATTTTCCGGGTTTGTATTTCATGCGTATGCACCAGGAAAGAAGCTATGTCACGGTGCTTGAAAATGCGCAGGAGCTTGATGCAATGTATTACGGCATTGACAAGGGCGGACTTTCACTCAGATGCGCCGATGGCTTGCTGCTTTTGGGCGGCGGAAGCCATCGTACCGGAAAGAACGAGGACGGAGGAAAATACGCTGAGCTTGAAGCACAGGCAAAGAAGCTTTGGCACGATTCAAGGGTCATCACAAAATGGTCTGCGCAAGACTGCATGACAGGCGACAAAATCCCTTACATCGGAAAATTCAGCAAAGGTAAAGCTAACCGGTACATTCAGACAGGATATAACAAATGGGGAATGACATCTTCAATGGCGGCGGCAAGACTCACAGCCGAAAGCATTGCTTCGGGAAAAGATAAAATCACGGTGTTTGCTCCGTCACGACGGCTGAACCTGCCAAATATTCGGGAAACGATGACAAATGCGGCAGAAGCAATGAAAGGTATTTCCGAAAGATTCTGCTTTGCCTGCGACGAGGTTGATGAAATTCAAAACGGACAAGCCGCACTTTGCGACATTGACGGCGAAAAAAAGGGCGTATACAAAGATGAAAGCGGCAAACTGCACATCGTATCCGCACGCTGTCCTCACCTTGGCTGTGAGCTGAAATGGAACGCTGACGAAAAAAGCTGGGACTGCCCCTGCCACGGTTCAAGGTTTGATTTTGACGGCAACCCGATTTGTGAGCCTGCACAGGAGGATATAAAAATTTTTGAAAGTTAGTGAAAAAAAACGCAATTTGTGTTAAACTTATTGTTAGATTAAATTTAAGGGAGATCACAAATGAACAACGCAGAACTTGCGGCAAAACGAGCCGCCGAACTTCGGGAGATAATAAGCTATCACAACAAAAAGTATTATGACAATGATGCTCCCGAAATTGAGGACTTTGAATATGACAAGCTGATGCAGGAGCTGATTGACATTGAAACGGATTTTCCGCAGCTTCTCACTGCCGATTCACCCACTCAGCGTGTCGGCGGAAAGGCTGACGCTCAGTTTTCGCCTGTTGAGCACGCTGTTGTGATGGAAAGCTTGCAGGATGGCTTCGGCACCGATGATGTTTATGCGTTTGACAACCGTGTGCGGGAGGTTTGCCCCGATGCGGTTTATGTTGTTGAGCCGAAAATTGACGGCTTATCTGTCAGCCTTGAATATGAAAACGGCGTTTTCGTTCGTGGTTCAACCCGTGGAGACGGCAGAATCGGCGAGGACATTACGGCTAATCTCAAAACAATCAAGGCAATTCCGATGATACTCGGCACGAAAATACCGAAGCTGGAAGTACGTGGTGAGGTTTATATGCCACGTGAGGTTTTCATTAATCTGACAAAAGAGCAGGAACTTCATGATGAAAAGCCTTTCAAAAACCCACGAAATGCGGCGGCTGGCTCACTGCGGCAAAAGGATTCCCGCATCACGAAGAAAAGAAACCTTGACATTTTCATCTTTAACATTCAGCAGATCGACGGCGAAACAATCACCAATCACAAGCGGTCGCTCGATTACTTGCGTGAGTTAAAATTCAACACGGTACCGTTTTACACAGAATGCAAAACAATTGACGATGCACTTGCTGAAATTGAGCGAATCGGCTCTGTCAGAGGTACCCTGCCTTTTGACATTGACGGTGCAGTAATCAAGGTTAACGATTTTGCAATGCGCAGACGGCTTGGCTCAACTTCAAAGTTTCCGAAGTGGGCGCTTGCTTATAAATATCCGCCTGAGGAAAAAGAAACAACACTGCTTGACGTTGAAATAAACGTTGGCAGAACAGGCGTGCTGACCCCAACAGGTGTTTTTGAGCCAACAGAGCTTGCAGGCACAACAGTCAGCCGTGCAACGCTGCACAATCAGGATTTCATCAGCGAAAAGGACATTCGCATCGGCGACAAAGTCATCATCAGAAAAGCCGGCGACATTATTCCCGAAGTTGTTTCAGTTGTTACCCATGCCGCAGATTCCGAGCCATACATTATGCCGACAGTTTGTCCGTCGTGCGGCTCACCCACAACCCGTGAGGACGGCGAAGCAGCAATCAGGTGCTGCAACCCCGATTGCCCAAGCCAGCTTTTGCGAAACCTCATTCATTTTTGCTCACGTGACGCAATGGACATTGAGGGGCTCGGCGAGGCTGTGCTTGAAGTTCTCGTTGCAAAAGGACTCATCACAACTGCCGCTGACATTTACCATCTTGACCCTGCTGACATTGCACAAATTGAGCGTATGGGTGAAAAAAGCGCCGACAATCTCATCAAGGCGGCTGAAAGAAGCAAGGAAAATGACCTTGCAAAGCTCATCTTCGCTCTCGGAATACGACACATCGGACAAAAAGCAGGCAAGCTGCTTGCTGATTACTTCGGAAACATTGACAAGATCATGAGTGCCACAGCAGAGGAGATTGCAGAAATCGACGGCTTCGGCGGCATCATGGCTGAATCGGTTTGTGAGTTTTTCTCGCTTGAATCGAGCCGTGAGTTGATTGAAAATCTCAAAGCCGCAGGTGTAAACATGGAAAGCAAAAAGCAGATTGTTGACACTCGCTTTGAGGGGTTGACCTTTGTTCTGACAGGCACACTTTCACAATTCACCAGAAGTGAAGCGAGCGCAATCATTGAATCATTCGGCGGCAAAGCTTCATCCTCCGTTTCAAAAAAGACAAGCTATGTTCTTGCAGGCGAGGATGCAGGAAGCAAGCTCAAAAAAGCAAACGACCTCGGAATCACGGTTATCAGCGAGGACGAGTTTGCGGATATGATAAAATAACCAACTTATATAAATTTCGGCTGACGTAGGATGATACGTCAGCCTGTTTTTATATGGCATTAACACAAAAGTTTACCCATTAATATAATAATTACGGAAGGGAGGATTAGAATGAGAATCATTAAAACAGCCGTTTCGGTTTTTCTGGTTGGTATGCTTGTTTTTTGCTGCATCTCCCCCGCTCTGGCGCTTGCACCTGAAAGTGACAGACTTTATGACGGAATTGACGTCAGCGTTTTTCAGGGTGAAATTGACTTTGAGCGGGTGCGTGAAAGCGGTATACGTGTTGTTTACATCAGGGCAGGCTTTGCCGCAGGTCAGCCTGATGAATTTTTTGAGCGCAACGCTGATGGTGCCCGCCGTGCAGGGCTGAGATTCGGTTTTTATTTTTACGTCACCGCTCGCACGCCTTATGAAGCCGAGCTTCAGGCAAGGTACTTCGCATCCATCATCAAGGGCAAGGACTACGATTGCCGACCTGTCATGGACTTTGAGGAGTTTTCGGGTCTGTCGCACACAGAAATACGCAACATCGGCATTGCATTTTTGAGAGCGCTTGAGGAGCGAACACGTACCCTGCCGATGCTTTACACGGATGCGTATGCAGCCTCGTTCGTTTGGGGCGATGAGTTTTCACGCTATCCACTTTGGGTTGCAGACTACGGCCCGAGCGAGCCTGACGTCATTGGTGACGTTTGGAGTGCATGGTCGGGATTTCAATATTCTGATACAGGCAGAATCGACGGTATCTCAGACAGCGTTGACCTTGACAAATTCACCTCACGGGTGTTTCTGACCGAGGACGAAAAAGATGCAAACCATTGCAGAGAAAGATAGAACACAAAAACCGCAGCCGAGTGATGGTTGCGGTTTGTTTTTTAAGGATGCTTAATATCAGCTTATTCAACTTAATTGCTATCATGAGCAATGTCAAACTGAAAGTTAAACTCACCGGTGTAGCTGAAAATCGTTTCAGCAAGTTCAAACAGGATTTCCCTTGCTTTTCTTACATCGTTCAACCCTGTTGCTGCATGAATTCCCGTACCGTAGCCAATGGCTGCCATTTGATAATCAAACACGAAGTCAGCGTAATCTTTGGCGTATTTTTCATAAGATTTTTTCATCGCCTTAATGCTTTTCTTTGCCTGCCTGATTTCATGGCTGTTATCATCATTTGCAAACGAATCAAGAAGTTCATCCAGTTTCACATATGCAGCCTCGATTTCTTTATTATAGGCTTCAGTCCATTCGACAACAATCTCTGCTTGATCAGACGGATAGTCAGCAGAATCAAGTTTTTCCTGATAGTGTTCATCAATCGGGTTGTGATTAAGAATTTTTTCAAGAGTTTCACCTTTTGGTATCGTATCCCCAACTTGCTCTAAATTCGGCTGAAACGAGCCGAACATACTTTTTTCATCCATGTTCAATCCGATTGCAATGCCGGCAAAAACAGCAATTACAGCCATCAACGGAACAATGAAATAACGCACAATTTTCATAAAATTACCTCCGATTAATTTGATAATTCAAGCATAAGCAATCGCAAGAAAATGTCAATATAAGTTATTAAAATGTAAGAATCTTAAGAAAAACTTAAGAAACGGATTGTAAAAATTGTGATATAATTATAAAAAATAAATGTGATAATACAAATCACATCATTAAAAAGCATAAGGAGGTTACACCATGAGCAAAGGTAAAAAAACTGCGCTGACAATTGCAATATCAATATTTATGTTTGTTGCAACCTCAGAAGGTATTATCCTTTATTTTCAGGCAAAAGAATTTAAAGAGGACTATCGCATTTTACAGGAATACTTCGACAAGCAATATCAGGCTTTTGAGGTTGAACACTCTTATGACCCAGCTGAACTCACTGATGACACAATAGTATTAAGCATAAAATATAAAAATCACATTTACAATGCGACATATATCGAGGGAGATTTTATTCCGGCATTTGAAATTGAGGATAAGGAACTTTCAGACATAAAATACGGAACATTCAGAGAACGGTTGAGAGAGCCAAGATGTGTTTCGGGCTATAAGGGCGACAAAGAGCGCATGATGCTTTACTGCGGTGAGTTATATCAATCAACAGGCCCGTATGTTTTATACAGAGATGACTTCGTTTTCCCGAAGATAACACCTGAAAACATAAAAAGCATTTTGATTAAAGAAAACGAATGGGACGACTCACCGTTTGAAATCACCGACGAAGAACAAATTCGCGCGGCTTTGCAAAGATACCAAAAGAAGGAAAGAACCGTAATCACAACAGATGATTTGGCTGAATTTAAAGATGAAATGCTGGCACGTCTTGACAAAGATAAAAGCGAATATGACATCAACTATAATGAGTACGACATTTATTTCACTTTCAAGGATTGCCCGCTTGTCAATTATAAATGCGACACGTCAATCTATTTGCACAGAGAACCACTACATCCGGACGGACTTTTTGAGATATACTGACAAAACAGCAGCAGAAACCATGCGAAAGTTTCTGCTGCTGTTTGTTTTTCTGTCTAATCCCATCAAAATTGATACAATAAATGATTAAAGGAAAAATTAGACGGTATACAAAAATTAGCGAGTTGATTAAATTTTGCACGAGCTGGTAGCACTGTGTCCTGCTTGTCAAGCACGTTTCGCTACTTATCGTTTTTTTAACTCAATGCGCCTTCGTAGCAAAGAGTTTATGTTCATTATTGCTGTATTCATCGTTTTTAGATTTTCTTCAAAATCGCCATTTTCGACATTTGGAATGGTATCAACAAGGAATTGAAGTTGCCTTGCAATGTTATTCTCGCAGTTAATTACAGCACTTTTTCCATAGCCGAAATCGCTTTCAACGGACAACTTTTCTTCCAACCTTTTAACTGCATACAAGAGAGAATCAAGCTGTTTACTGCTCGTCCTGGTCTTCAACTGTTTAAGAGCATCGTTCACATCTTGAATCATCAGATATGGCTCTTTTTTCGTCAGAATTGCATTTTTTGCATTGAGTTCTGGCTTGGAATGAAGCTGCTTACCAACAAAAAAAAGCGAAGTAATCAATCCTGCGAGCCATATCCACCAAAAAATTCTGATACCGATGACACTGTAAACTTTAGGTAATACAGCATTGGAATCACGCAATGTATCAATAATGTTTTGAGGGTTAGTAAACATCCAATCTACAAACGAAACGACCTTGCCGTATATACTCGGAACCACAATGAAGAAAGCGATTACACCAATTAAAAAAATAACTACGGGAATGGCAAATACAAACTTGCCCATAATCTTTTTATCTATAGCGGCAGGTTCGTCTGGTTCACTTATATCTGGTGGAACCACATTAACAACTCGTCCGCTTGTTTTGGATGGAATAGTATCCGTTTTACTTTCATTTACGGTTTTTCGCTCTGTTTTCACAACAGGCTCAATATCTGGAATGTCCGAGATAGAAACTTCACCAATACTTTCAAATAAATGCTTATTAATTGAGCTGTTTCGTTCATCTGTTCTGTATTCCTCGGATACAGATTGTGGAGCTGTTTCTCCTATAGTAGAGCTATATTGCTTTTGATTAGGTTCTGTTTGAGAATAAGCGGAAGAAGCTGTACTAAACTTAGTGCTTTCATTGAGCTTTTCAGAAGGGGTTCCGCTAATTGCAGATTCCAACGCTTTGATGAATTCGCCTGCCGTTTGAAATCTTTCAGTGCTGCCAGAAATAGCCTTCACGATAACATATCCAATTTTTTCGCCGCCAAGAGAAGGGAGAGGCGGTGTCTTTCCACTCATCCGTTCTTCAAAAGCTCTATCTTCATCCTGTGCAAAATACTGTTCGGGGAAACGAGGTAAGAAAGGATTTCTGCTGTAATTCAAAAGCCTATAAAGCACGATGCCAAGCGAATATAAGTCAACGGACTTAGTATAACTTTCTTTTCCAAGGTACACTTCCGGTGCAAGAAAGTTAGGAGTACCTTTTAATGACTCAGCCTTAGAACTGTCTTTCAAAATTTTTGAAACACCAAAATCACCAATCTTATATTCGCCATTATCAGATACAAATATGTTGTCGTCCTTTATATCACGATGAATCACACCATTGTCGTGGCATGATTGAAGTCCATATAACACATCCAAGCCAAGTTTAACAACATCTCGCACGAGAAAATTTTCACTCTGAATGTAATCTTCAAGGGGAGTTAGATATTCCATTAAAATAAAAATATCATATCGCTTCGGTGCATCAGTAGCAAGAATATCGTTTTCATAATATCTTACGATATGTTGCACACCTTTTTCAGATAAGTCATTTAGGATTTTGATTTCCGAAACTATATTATTGAGCATCTGAGAAAAATAGCTGTCAGCCTTAGATACATCACCACCCATGGAGTTCAGCACAGAGTTATACTGTTTTTCTGTTGGAATTGTAATGTGCTTCAGAGCACGAACATATTGACCAGCCGCATTTGTTTTAACGACTTTATAGACAGTTCCAAATGCACCCGAACCAAGTTTTTCGCTGACAGTGTATCCCAAAATATTCTTGCCAATTAAGTTTGTTTGTGCCACAAAATCACCTCCTAAGGGGTATCAGCATTACCGTTGTATTATCAGCATTTTGATATGCAACAGCTTCGTTAATAAGTTGTTTTCCGGCGACATCAAGATTCTTTTCCAAATCAAGAATTTCAGCGATTCTTGCATCAGAAACAAAATCCGAAATACCATCACTACATAAAATCACAACTCCATCATCTATAGTAGGGTAGTATTCATCTGCCTGCAAAACATAGCCACTTTGATTAAAACCAATGTAACGGCTCAAATTTTTACGGGCAGGAAATTCAGAAAGCTCCTTTCTGGTTAAAAGACCGAGATCGAGCATACGCTGTCCTTCTGTATTGTCTTTTGTAATTTGAAACAGCTTGTCATTAGCGTAATAGTAAGCACGGCTATCACCAATGTTTAAGACGGCACATTCTTTTTCGCACGAGACAAACAACACGAGGGTAGCCCCCATGCCTTTCAAGTCATCATGCTTGCGACTCAAATCGTATACTGTTTCATTGATTTCCGCAATCACAGTTTGAAGATAAGCTACAACATCTCTTATGGAAGAACAGCGTTGTAACTCCTCAAATACCGAAGAAAGCTTCGCTACACAAAAACGACTTGCAACCTCGCCAGCATTATGTCCGCCCATTCCATCGCTGACGGCATAAAGACAGACCTTCGATGTTGTGCTGTCTTTGAAAGAGTAACAGCGATTATCTGACATCTGTTTCTGTGTTTCAGATGTCAGATATGTGCCGTTAATAAGAAAATTATCTTCGTGGTTTGTTCGGCTTCCAATATGAGAGAAACATATTGCGGAATATGTTTCGTTATTCATATAAACTTGCGAGCTTTTCAAGAAATTCAACTCGCTCTGCATCTTCAAAACCACGGAACACAATTTCTTTTATATCTTCATGGTTGAATAAATATTGGAACTGGTCGCCAATATGTCCTTCCGGATATAAGATTCCCAAGTAATCATATTCCTGCCCGTTTCCACTGGCATCGCTCTGCATAATGCCGTAAATCATCAATCTTTTCTCTCCGTCCTTGAGAAGAACGATTGAGCCAATCGGCAATAATTCTTTGATTCGCATTTATTTTTCCTCCTTTAGGCGAATGATAATTTTCCAAACCAATTTCCTATAGACTTAGCAGCACCGCTTACTGCATTTCCGATTGCCTTACTAGTATCAAGGATACCGTCAGAAATCCATTCTGTTGTAGTCTTTCCAGTAAGGGCATTAACACCTGCATTAAGACCTGCTACAATCGCTCCGCTTGCTGCAACAACTACAATGCCGGGAGCTGCAACAGTACCCAGAGCTGCGGTAACAGCGGCACCTACAGCAATGCCAGCACCATAGGTTAGAGCTGTATCAACAGCGGTTTCAGTAATGGTTTCAGCTACAACTCTACCTGTTGACATAGTTCCATTTGATGCTTTCTGCTCGTCAATATTACTAAAGGCATTGGTAATACCTGTTACTGCAACACCTGCCCACGACGCAACTGCCTTACCAACGCCATTAGCTCCCTTAAAATTCTTTACAACATTTTTAAATTGGGCATTAAATGGAGATGTTTTATTTGTTAGGTTATTAGCGAAGCGGGTTATGGGATTTTTAGCTGTGGAAGCTCTACCAAGTGGTTTTAAGCCAGTAACATTCTTTGCCCACCATGCCATAGCAGTTTTCGTTCCTACCGCATTTCCGATTTTTTTATAGTTGTTAAAAGTCTTTGCGGCTCCCGAAAAAAATTGATAGGTTTGTACTCCTGCTTTGCCAAAGTCAGCCCATGATTTTCCGTTTCTTATGTCACTAATCAAATTATATATTGTGCCTATGTAGCCTGCACCAGATAAGATTTCTTTCCAACCGTAATTAGACCAAAATTCATCGGTAAAAATTTTCAACCGTCCGTTTGGTCCAAGCGGGCGTAATCTATCGTAGTCTATTGGCATAGCAATCAGTTTATCTGCTAAATCAAGTTTTTTATACTCATCCAATTTAACATACTCGCTTTTTGCATCTTCAATAAATCGTTGATACGCTTCGAGTGCATTTGAATATTGTTCGAGTTTTCGTGCTATTTGATTAGCGGTGCTGTTTATATTGGACTCATATCTAACATCCCAATCGAGCTGTCGGATAGTACGTTGTAAATCGGATTGGATGCCATCAACTTTTGATGCTACGGATTTACATCGACTACCAATTTGGTCGAGTCCAGAAAATTCAACATAAATTCTTGGCATACGTTAAAATCTCCTTTCCATCGACCTCCCAAGC
>JAMPAE010000028.1 GCA_023667385.1 Ruminococcus sp. | reverse complement strand
TCATGAAAAACTTGACAAGATTGAAATCATTTGTTATAATACCCGACGTTGTGCTTTTTACAGCCCGAAAAAATTGAATAAATTCAAGGTAAAAAGTGCATATTTTTAGTGAGGTGATTTCATGAAAAAAGCCATCAAGTTCGTTTTTTCCATTGTAATTCTACTTGCTGTTGCGATTCCGACTATGACATCTGTTGAGGCTTCATCAGCCGGCAACAAAAACGATGTTTATTACTATCTTACAAAAGAAGTTGGCTTCAATGCTGCCGCCGCAAGCGGTATCATGGCCAACATCGAGCACGAATCAAACTTCCTTTACGATGTTGTCAAGCGTGACAGCAACGGTAAGCTGAGTGGTGGTTTGTGTATGTGGAACGGTTCCAGGTTCACCAACCTGCAAAATTTCTGCAACAAAAATGGGTATAAGTATCTGAGCATCAAAGGTCAGATGAATTATCTCAAGCATGAATTACAATCGAAATCTTACAAACACATTTACAATTATCTCAAATCAGTGCCGAATACATCAGACGGCGCTTACAATGCGGCATATTACTGGTGCTATTATTTTGAGATTCCGGCAAACAGAGCCGCAAATGCGGCAAAGCGGGCAAGTAAAGCTGTAAGCAGCTATTGGCCGACATATGGAAAAGCGAAAACACAGACGGCAGTAAAACTTTCAAGCGCATCATCGGGCAAAACAGTGGACATTGATTCTTCTGTCAAATTCACATGGACATCGGGCGGCAGCGGAACCACAAATTATGTGCTCTATGTTGCAAAAGTCAAGGACGGCAAATGCGATTGGAGCAAGGCTCAGAAAATTAATCTTTCATCAAAAAACAAATCTTACACGCTGAGCACAAAGGGCAAAACCGCAGGTACCTATAAAGTGAGCGTGATTGCGAAAAATTCAACAACTTCGCAAACAAGCAAAAGAAGCAACGTGATCAGCTTCAAAATTGCCTGTCTGAAGCATACCTACACTTCATCAGTCAAAAAACAGCCAACGATGAAAGCAGAGGGCACAAGACTTTATAAGTGTACTAAGTGCGGCCATTCCTACACAAAGAGCATTGCAAAGATTACCAACGAAACCTATAAAAACCAGAAAGTTAACCTCAAGGTCAGCAGTGCATCAACTTCAAAGGTTACACTGTCATGGGGCAAGCTTTCGGGAACCACGCAATATGAAATTTACCGCCTTGTTTCTGACAAGTGGAAAAAGATTGGCACAACTTCATCGGATACGGCAAAATTCAGCATAAGCAAGCTGACAGCCGGCAAAACCTATAGCTTCAAAGTGCGTGCCGTGCGGAAGGCTTCGGGCAAGACATATTGCACAGGTTATACAACAGTTAAGGCAGCAACAGCGCCGAAAGCAACAAAAATCGTTGATGTTGAGCGTCCGTGCAAGGGCGGTGCATGGCTGAAATGGAATAAGGTCAGCGGCGCAAGCGGCTATGTGATTTATGCCGCAGATACGAGAAACGGAACCTATAAGCCAATCAAGACAATTACAAACGGTTCAACAACTGAGTGCACGATGAAAAACCTGAAAAGCGATAAGTATTATTATTTTTATATCAAAGCGTATCGCTCAGCCTCTAACAAGGCATATTCATCAGCGTGTCCGTCAAAATATGTGCTGACATATTAAGGATTAACTTGAACAGTAAAAAGTGCGGGAGAAATTGTTCTCACCGCACTTTTTGCATTATAAAAGAAAATGTATTCAACTTTTGGCTTTTATCTGAACGGCACAATGCTTTTGACATTCGGAAAGAGCAATGAATGATGGATGTCTGTTATGTATATTTTCGAGTTCCTTATAGCCGCAAAGTAAAAACTATAATAAAAAAGGCAGCCTGCAAAGACTGCCTTGATTTTATTCCGAGCTTTAATTAATACTCGATGGTGTAGTCATGTTCAAATGTCATGCCAACGTCTGCATCAAGGGTAAAGCCCATTTTTGCTGTTACGCTGAGAACCATCGGAAGCTTGTAGTTTGCCCAAGTCATGTTGCCTGTTGCTTTGTCAATTTTGCAGGTAACAACTGCATCATAATATCTTGTGCTTGCGCTCTGAACGATTGAAGCAGCATTTTTGATGTCTTCAATTTTCATGATGTCGAAAGTTGCACCAACACCTGAACCAACGGCAGGATCTGTGCCTTCTTTGAATTTGAGTGTGATGTTGTAGTTTGTTCCGTCATCTGTGCAGGTTGCTTCAGCAACGTCAGCTTCGGTTGCCTTGCTTGACCATGATTCGCCCTTAACAGGGAAACCGTTTGCAATTTCAGCACCCTCTGAAATAACAGGTGTTTCGTTCTTTTTGAGGAATGTGCTGATAAGCTTTTTACCGATTGAGTCAAGAGCTGACGGAACAACGGTGTACTCTTCGTTATGAGTGAGATCCTCATAGTTTCTGGTGACTTTCTTTGCGTTGGTCTTAACCTTGTTTGCGCTTTCATTGAAAAGAGCAATGATTTCAGCCGTAGTCTTTGTTGCGTCACCGGCAGGAGCGGGAGCAGCAGTTGTTGCATCGCCGACCGGAGCAGGTGCAGCGGTTGTTGCATCACCTGCCGGAGCAGGAGCAGCGGTTGTTGCATCGCTTGCCGGAGCGGGAGCAGCAGTTGTTGCCGGAGCAGGAGCTGCGGTTGTTTGAGGAGCAACAGTTGTCTGCGGAGCAGATGTTGTTGTATCGTCTTTTTCAAGAGCTACGTTTTGAGCGCCGCCCTTGAGTGAGCCTGCTGTGTAACCTGTGCTGAACAAAATTACAATTGCAAGAGCAATGCAAAGACCCTTGAACAATTCTGAATCAGGTCCTGAGAATAATGCTTTGAGTTTTGACATAGTTATACTATCCTTTCTTAATTGAAACTTGCGGAGATTGCTTATCCCCATATTTGCCGAAGATATTATAGTATATTTATCCGGATAGTTCAAGATAAAAAATGTGAATATTTATATTTTTTTATGGGTTTGTATGGTCAAATTCGGTTTTTAGTGATATAATTCTAAATATTGTCAGGAAATTTAATCCATTTGAAAGGATTATTCTCATTATGAAAAAACTCAACCGAATCACAAATCTTCCCAAAAGCCATGAAAGCACATGGTGGGTTTGCCGTATTTTGCTTTTCGTTTGGGGCGTGTGGGGGATGCTTCATGGCTACACCTCAGAATTTGTTCAGGCGTGCTTTGCAATCATCTTCACTCATCTTTGGGATATGTTTCAGCTTTTCGGCGGAAAATCGTTCATCACAAAGGTGCCTTATTCAATTCAGACGATGCTGAACGTTTTCATCTGCTTTTCCTGTGTAATCGGCACAACGCTCAACACAAGAACTGATTTCACAGGTATCGACATTCCCGAACACATTTTTGCCGGCTACATTGCCTGCATGGGCGGATTTTTCCTTGCTGACATCATGCAGGGCAAAAAAGAGCCGATTAAAATTTCGGTTCATGCAATGTTTTCGCTTTGCTTTTCAGTGACGCTGATGGTCGGTTGGGAATTTTATGAGTTCACCATGGACAGACTTTACGGCTTTGTCATGCAGCATGGACAGGAGCCTTTGGCCGAGGGCTTGACCGACACAATGGTTGATTTGATTCTCGGCTCGGTCGGAGCGCTTGCGGCAATGTTCATCGGCGCCTTTGAGCGAGTTGGAATAATCGGCAAAAACAAGGCGAAAGTCAGAGCTGAATACAAAGCCAAAAGAGCAGAGTTTAAAAAAGAAAAAGAACGCCTTTATAAATTGCAAAACGAAAACATAGAATAATTTTAGAGAAGCTCTGAATTAGGTGAAAAGTAATAGTGAAAATGTATGCTCACTACGTGCGCAGCTAAATTTGCCAATGCAAGCTGAATTCTGCTGTCCGGAGCTAAATTGTTCGCCGTGCTCACAGCTAAATTTCACTTCGTGAAGTTGACTTTATGGGCATTGTGAATAACAAAACCACAGAAGGGAGCGTGCGGTACGATTGACGTGCCGTGTCAAATCAAGATTTTATGCTTTTAAAAGATATTTTATTGAACATAGACTGTTCGGGTAAGTTTAACCCTGAGCAGGAGATTGCGGATATTGCCTATGATTCACGCAAGGCAAAAGAAAATGTTATGTTTGTTTGCCTTTCAGGTGCAAGGGCAGACGGACATAATTTTGCAAAAAGCGCATATGGCAACGGCTGCCGTGTTTTCCTTTGCGAAAGAGAGGTTGATTTGCCCGAAGATGCACAGGTGATTTTGTGCAGTGACACAAGGGCAATGCTTGCCGTGGCGTCATGCAACTTGTTTGGGCATCCGTCAAAGGAGCTTGCAGTAATCGGCATCACCGGCACAAAGGGCAAAACAACAGTTGCGCACATTGTTCAGTCAGTGCTCAACACTGCAGGCATCAAGTGCGGAATCATCGGCACTGTCGGTGCGGGATATGACGATGTTAAACTGCCGACTGTCAACACAACGCCCGAATCTTATGAGCTTCAGAAAATGTTCAGGCTGATGGTTGACGCAGGCTGCAAGGCGGTTGCAATTGAGGTTTCCTCGCTTGGACTGAAATTTCACCGTGTTGATTCAACCGAATTTGCACTTGGCGTATTTACCAACCTTTATCCCGACCATATCGGTACGAATGAGCATGAAACCTTTGAAGAATACGCCTATTGGAAAAAGCAGCTTTTCCCGATGTGCAAAAAAGCAATTGTTAACATTGACGATGCTTTCAGTGAAGAAGTTATTAACACCTGCAAATGCCCTGTTGTGACTTATGGCCACAGCGAAAAAGCGGATTATAGGCTTGATGATACACAAAAAGTCAAGCTCGGTCATGTGCTGGGCGTTAATTTTAAGTTTACCCACTGCGGCACTCAGCGTGAATATATGATTAGTATGCCCGGTGACATCAATGCGCACAACTCACTTGTTGCCGTTGCCGTTGCCGACAGCCTCAACGTTGACAGCGAAAAGATTAAAAGCGGACTTTCCCGTGTTTTTGTGAAAGGCAGGGGTGAGCTTGTTGAAACAGGCAGGGATTACACAATTTTGATTGATTATGCACACAACGGTGTCAGCCTGACCAGCATTCTCGATACTGTTCGTGCATATGAGCATAACCGAATCATTGCACTTTACGGCTCGGTTGGCGGAAGAACCGAAATTCGCCGCCGTGAGCTTGGGCTTGTTTCAGGTGCAATGTGTGATTTGACAATCATCACCTCCGATGACCCTGACTTTGAGGACCCGGAAAACATCATCAAAGACATTGCCGAAGCGGTTGAAGAAGCAGGCGGAAAATACATCGGCATTGCAGACAGAGCCGAAGCAATACATTACGCAATCAGCATTGCGCAAAAAGGTGACATTCTTGTTTTTGCAGGAAAAGGTCACGAAGAATTTATGAAAATCAAGGGCGAAAAAGTTCCGTTCAGCGAAAAGGCGGAAATTTTCAAGGCACTTAATCAATAACCCGACTTTGGCGGTTACAACAGAATATTTACTAAACAAAGAAGGATGACTATGTATACTTTTAAAGAAGAAACCGATTTGCAGGCATATGACGCTTTCATCGAGCAAAACGGTGGGCAGTATATCCAGTGTTCACGCTGGCAAAAAGTTAAAACAACATGGAAGTGTCGCTATTACAGCGGTTTCGACGGCGAAAAACGAGTGCTCGCAATTTTGATCATGGAGCGCATACTTCCTGCCGCAGGCAAAATTTGGTATGGCTCAGGCGGCGCAGTATGTGATTATGACAACGATGAGCTGCTCAGCGATTTTACATCTTTCATTAAAGAGCAGGTGAAGCAAAACGGCGTGACAGCATTCATCATGGATCCGCCTGTTTCATTGCGTATCAACGGTGAAACTCAGGAACGTGGTGTTCTGATGCACAAAAAGCTTGTTGATCTCGGCTATACACTCAACGCAAACCTTGAAAACTATACTTACAAGCAGCCGGTTCAGCTTTTTATTCCGCTCAAAGATGGCGAAACTGCCCTTGCACCTGAAAAAATCCTCAAAAAGTGCGATAAGGGTGTCAGATACAGCATCAGGCTCGGCACTCAAAGGGGTCTTGTTGCAAAAACGTTCACCTATGAGGATATTAAAAATGACCCGTCAATCATGGATGATTTCATGGGTGTTATGCGTGACACATCAGAGCGTGACAGCTTTGTTGAGCGCAACGGCGATTACTGCACAAAGCTGCTTCGTGAATTTGACGGCGTGAGCGACCTCAAGCTGGTTTATTATGACAAAGAGCTTGACAGAAAGCTTCAGGCAGAGCGCCTTGAAAAGAAAGCTGATGCTTTGGCTCAACTTGACGGTGCACATGAAAAAAAAGCACGTCAGCTCAACGAAATCATCACAAGCGTGGACAAGCAAACAGAGCACTTTGAAAAAAGAATTGCCGAAGCGGATGAATTTACAAGCGAAAGCCGAATTTGTGTTGCAGGCGGACTTTCAATTTATTATGCAGGCATGGGAAGCTGCCTTTTCGGAGGTACAAGGAACGTTATCAGAAACAACACACGTTCAAGCCATTATCTCAACTATCTGCGCCTTTGCGAAAGCATCAACCGTGGCTGTAACATTCATGACCTCGGCTATGTTATTGTGCATTCACCTGAGCTTCAGCAGGACGGCACACTCGGCGAGCTTGTTCCAATGGATAACTTTAAGGGAATTTATGATTTCAAAAAGAGCTTTTCGGCTGATTATCACGAATTTATCGGTGAATATGTAATCGTCGGAAACAAAATGAAATATTTTGCCTATGCATCGCTGATGCCGAAAGCAAAGAAAGCAAAAATCAAAGCAATAAAATTATTAAGGAAATAAGGGATGATAACAATGAAAAAAGTAATTTCTGTTTTAATGTGTGCAGTGCTTGCATTGTCAGTGCTTTGCACGGCAGGCTGCGGAAACAGTCAAACAAATGATGCGCAGGTTTCGTCATCTGAAACTGCTGCAAAGTCATTCAAAAGCGGAAGTGTGCTTGGCGAGGGCTCAACAATGTTTAAGCTTGCCGTCACTGACGCCGAGGGCGAAAAGTCAGATTTCGAGATTCATACTGACAAAAAGACCGTTGGCGAAGCACTTGAAGAAATCGGCATGATTGCAGGTGATCCGAGTGAATACGGCTTATATGTCAAAACAGTCAACGGAATCACGCTGGACTATAACAAAGACGGAAAATACTGGTCTTTTTATGTAAACGGTGCATATGCCGAAAAAGGCGTTGATTCAACAGAGATAGAAACAGACACAGAATACTCATTTGTCGCTCAATAAATTAACAGTTTATTCATAATTTGCGGAAATCCTTATGTTAAAATGTAATTGTGTCATAAGACACAGGATTAAGAATATACGAAGAAGAAAGAGGATTAAATTATGACAAAATGTTGGTTTGACTATAAGACCGTCATCGTTTCCGGTGCATCAAGCGGAATCGGTAAAGGGCTTGTGAAAAGGCTTATCAATGACCACTGCTGCCGTGTTATCGGCATTGCAAGAAATGAAAAGAAGATGCAGGCGCTTGTTGAAGAGCTTGGCGAAAAAGCAAGGTTCTTCTCTTATTATCTTTTTGACGTTTCCGTGAAAGAGAACTGGGAAAACTTTGCAAAGCAAATTGAGGAAGCAGGAATTAAGCCTGATATGCTCATCAATAACGCAGGAATTTTGCCGAAGTTCGATAAGTTCTCTCACTATTCAGTTGAGGAAATCGACAAGGCAATGCAAATCAATTTCTATTCATGTGTTTATTCAATGCACGTTATGCTGCCAATCATCCTCAAGTCGCAGTCTGCTGCAATTGTTAACGTTGCATCATCGGCTGCTCTTTGCTCACTTGCAGGCACATCGGTTTATTCAGCAAGCAAGGCGGCACTCAAAAGCATGACAGATGCAATCCGTGAAGAATTCAGAGGTAAGTGCTATTTCGGTTTAGTATGCCCGGGCTTCACCAAAACTGACATTTTTCACAATCAAAAGGAAGTCAAAGGCGGTGCAAGTGAGAAAGCACTTAATTTTGTCAGCACATCATGTGATAAAATGGTTGACATGATCATCAACGGCATCATGAAGAAAAAATCAGACATGGTGTTCGGCGTTGATGCAAAGCTCATGGGCTATGGAAACAAGCTGCTTGGGGTTGCTATTTCAAAAATCAGCAGCAAGGTGATGGAAATCTCAGGTTTGGATTTGTTCGCTGATGTTTTCTCTGATGATTAAATTGACAGTTTAAAGTACATAATCACTCTGATGTAAGCGTCAGGGTGATTTTTTATTGTTCGCCTCGCAAAAAAATTCGATTAGATAAATATCATGAGTTTATACATTATTCACAAAATGGTGGTATAATACATAAAATTATGCACTTTTGTTAATTAACGGGAGGAGAAAATATGATTAAGGCTTTAAAAAATCTGAAACCAATCAGAAAATACGCAGCCTTTGCGCTTGCTTTTGTTGTGCTGGCGCAGTTGACTTCACTTGTGCTTCCGCTGATGATGTCAATGATCATCAACAACGGAATTTCAGCAGGTGATATGCAGTACATAAAAAACGTTGGATTGTTGATGGGTGCAGTATCACTGGCGAGTGTTCTCATTTCCGTTTTCAGCAGCTACTTTTCAAGCAAAACTTCAAACGGCTATGGCAGAATCATGCGTGAAAAGATTTTTTTGAAAGTTGAATCGCTTTCGCAGGGAGATATTGATAAAATCGGCACACCGTCGCTCATCACACGTTGCACAAATGACGTGAAGGTTTTGCAGGATTTCATTTTGCAGGGCATGGGCATCATCATCTCTGCCCCAATCATGCTTGTTGGCGGAACAGTGATGGCATTTTTCCTCAATGCAAAGCTTGCAATGATTATTTTTGCTGTGATTCCGATAATTTGCATCATTGCGCTTGCAGTTGTTAAAACAGTCATGCCGCTTTTTAAGAAAAGGCAGAAGATGACTGATGAAGTTAACCGTTTTTTGCGTGAAAAGCTCAGCGGCATTCGTGTTATAAGAGCTTTCAATACCACCGAGTATGAGGATGAAAGATTTGGCAAAAAGAACATTGAGCTTTCTTCGCTTGTGCTGAAATTTTCAAGAATCATGGCGGTCTTGCTCCCAATTTGCATGGTGCTGATTGTGCTTGCACTTGACCTGCTCATTTTCATTGCCACAAAAAACATTGACTCCATGACGGATACCGTCAAAATTCAAAACACGGTTGGTGATTTGCAGGCGTTTGTTATCTATATGATTATGATTATTGCAGCAGTTACAATGTCGGCTGCGATGTTTGTTATTGTTCCGAGAGCTAACATTTCCGCAAGGCGAATCAACGAAGTTTTGGAGCTGGAACCGGGAATCCGTGACATAGATAATCCACTGGTAATTGACGAAAATCACAAAGGCGAGGTTGAGTTCAGAAATGTCAGCTTCAGCTATCAGGAGGCAGAGCAGGCAGTGTTATCCGACATCAGCTTCACTGCCGAAAGCGGAAAGGTCACCGCAATCATCGGCGCAACAGGCAGCGGCAAAACAACGCTTGTGAACCTGATTTCACGCTTTTATGATGTATCAGGCGGAGAGGTGCTGTTTGACGGCGTTGATGTGCGAAGCCTTGCTCAGTCAGATTTGCATTCAAGAATCGGCTATGTACCGCAGAAAGCATTCCTTTTCAGCGGTACGATTAAAGATAACCTTAGATATGGTGACAACGATGCCGATGAGGAACAGCTTAGGCTTGCACTTGAAATTTCACAAAGCAGTGAATTTGTTGATGCTTTGCCTGATGGTATTAACAGCCGTGTCAGCCAAAGCGGCATGAATCTTTCCGGCGGGCAAAAGCAGCGCCTTTCAATTGCAAGAGCGCTCACACGCAGCGCAGAGGTATATATTTTTGATGACAGCTTTTCAGCGTTGGATTTTAAAACTGATGCAAAGCTTCGTGCAGCAATCCGTGAAAAAATTGATGCAACTGTTATCATTGTTGCTCAGCGAGTGGGCACAATTATTGATGCAGATAAAATCATCGTGCTTGATGAGGGTAAAATCTGCGGTATGGGTACTCACAAAGAGCTTCTTGAAAGCTGTGAGGTATACCGTGAAATTGCCGAATCACAGCTTACAAAGGAGGCACTCCAATGAAAAAGAACAAGCCTTCCGTAACCGCTGTAAAAAGAAATAAATATGCGTCATACCGTGACCAAAAAGCGCAGGGCGGCAAACCGCAGAATTTCCGCACTGCTGCAATAAGGCTGCTTTCGCTGCTCAAAGGTAATACAATTAAGGTGTGTCTTGTCATGCTTTTGTGTGTTGCAGGCTCTGCCCTGAGCGTAATCGGTCCGCAGTACCTCGGCACAATAATGGATCTTATCAGTGAGCAGGTGAAAAATAAGCTTACCCTCGGTTATATTGATTTCACAGAGATAATCAAAATTTTGCTTACAGTTTTGGTGATATACACGCTGAGCGGAATTTGCTCGTTTATCATCAATTTCACCATGGCGGGAATCACGCAAAAGCTGATCACAAAGCTGCGTGATCAGGTCAACCGCAAGCTTTCAAAGCTACCGCTTTCGTTTTTCGATTCTCACAACAAGGGTGATTTGCTCAGCCGTGTCACAAATGACATTGACAACATCAACAACACCTTTCAGCATAACTTCACACAGATTGTTAACTGCGTTGTGACGTTTGTCGGCGTGTTTGCGGTTATGCTCAGCTATAACAAAACGCTGACGGCGGCTTCACTTGCTCCGCTTCCGTTTGGTGCGGTGATTGCACTGATGATTCTCAGCCGTTCAAAGCGCTATTTCCGCCTCAACTGGGAAGTCACCGGTGACATCAACGGCCACATAGAAGAGATGTTTACAGGACATAATATTGTTAAAATGTTCGGCCATGAACAGCAGGCAATTGATGAATTTGTTGAAATCAATGATGAGCTTTATGAAATTGGTCACAAAGCACAATTCCTTTCAGGTATGCTCGGCCCGCTGATTAACTTTGCCAATAACCTTGGCTATGTTTTCATCTGCATAATCGGCGGCTATCTCATCATCAACAAAGGCTACAGCGTTGGCGCAATCACGGTGTTTATGGCATATTCAAAAATGTTCATGCAGCCGCTTGTTGACATGAGCAACATTGTTAACAATCTGCAATCCTCGCTTGCAAGTGCAGAGCGTGTGTTCGCAATCCTTGACGAAAAAGAAGAGGTCGAAGATGCCGTCAAAGCAGAAATCACTGAGCCAAAAGGCAACGTTTCAATTGAAAATGTATGCTTCTCATATAGCGAGGATAAACCGCTTATCAGAAATTTCAGCCTTGAAGTTAATCCCGGCGAACTGGTTGCGATTGTTGGACCGACGGGCGCAGGAAAAACAACAATTGTTAATTTGCTGATGCGGTTTTATGAGGTTGATTCGGGCACAATAAAAATTGACGGCACCGACATCAGAGATATTTCAAGGCAGAACTTGCATGAAATCTTCTCAATGGTGCTTCAGGATACGTGGCTTTTCAAGGGTACTTTGCGAGAAAACATCATGTATGGTCACCCTGAAAAAAGCGAAGCTGAATTTGAAAACGCAGTCAAAACCGCAAGGGTTGACCGCTTTGTTCATACCCTGCCGAATGGCTATGACACCATGCTTGACGATGACGGTTCCAACCTTTCTTCCGGTCAAAAGCAGCTTCTGACAATTGCCAGGGCAGTGCTTGCCGATCCAAGCATCCTCATTCTTGATGAAGCAACAAGCTCGGTTGACACAAGAACAGAAGTGCAGATTCAAAAGGCGATGAACAGCCTGATGAAGGGCAGAACAAATTTTGTCATTGCTCACAGGCTTTCAACAATTCGTGATGCAGATAAAATTCTTTTCGTCAAAGACGGCAGAATCACCCAGCAAGGCACACACGAACAACTGCTCGCAATCGGCGGCGACTATGCTGAACTTTATAATTCGCAGTTCGGCGCTGCTTTGGCAGGAAACGGATGAGAGCGGTTAAAAACCGCCCCACAACAGGAGACACACATGGAACTTATTACTCTTGAAAACGGACTTCGAATCATCACTCACAAGCGTGATGATTTGCGCTCGGCAACGCTTGGTGTTTGGGTTGCAAACGGCTCACGCAATGAAACCGAGGCAAACAACGGCATC
>JAMPAE010000027.1 GCA_023667385.1 Ruminococcus sp. | reverse complement strand
ATTTGCGAAAGCCAAAAAGTGATTTCTTTTTCACAGCTTCGCTTTTCTCAAATTCCATGACTTTGTAGCCTGTTTCACCAATTGCAGAAATCAGCTTTGCTTCGGCGATTTCTGCTTCGGTGAGAATCACCGCAGTGCCTTTTTTGTGCGATGCAGTCACTTTTTTGACATCAAAATTTCTGCGGATAACGTCACACACATGATTTTCGCACATGGAGCACGCCATTCCGTCAATTTTCAAAGTAATCTGTGTCATGCTTTTGCCTCCGTTGTGATATTATTTTTAAGATAGGCAGTTGCAAGGGAAGCATTCCCCTGCCTTGTTATCTTACCTTTATCCATTATAAATGCCTTATCGCACAGCGCTTCTGCGCAGCGAACGTCATGCGTGACAGTGATAATCGTTGTTCCTTTTTCACGATGCATTTTGTTTATCGTTTCAACTATACGCATAAGGTTGTCATAATCCTGACCGACCGTGGGCTCATCAAGGAAAATCACGTCAGGCTCTCCGGCGCAGATTGCAGCGATGCTCGCACGGCGCTTTTGACCTTCGGAAAGCGATTGCGGATGCCTTTGCTCAAGTCCGTCGAGTCCAAGCGCTTTTATAAGCTCCATCGCTTTTTCTCTTGAGGTCGCCTTATATGCAACTTCATCAAGCAAAGTCGGCATAAAAAGCTGATATGACGGGTTTTGATATACAAATCCGACTTTTTCAAACCATTTTGATGTTGGTTTTTTTCGTCTATCATTCGGCAATATTGTTTGAACAAGCTCACCGCTTGAAATCATGTTTAACCTTGCGAGCACACGCATGAGCGTTGTTTTTCCGCATCCGTTTTCACCAAGCAAAACTATCCTGTCGCCGGAATAAATGTCAACATCAAGGTCATCAAGTATATTTCTCTCGCCGGGGCAAAACATCAGTTTTTTTCCGCTGATAATCGGCTGTTTGCTTTTTTCGCACGGGATTTCTTCATGCCTGATAATTTTCACTGTGTCAACAAAGCTGTTTTTATCTTTATTTGTTTTAATCTGCTTATCTTCAATCCAATAGGTTTTGCTCACATACGGCAGCACCATGTCCAGTCTGTGCTCAACAATCAGCACTGCATATCCATCATCGGCTAAGTTTTTGAGCGTTGACAAAAGGATGTGCGCACCCTCTCTGTCAAGGTTTGCAAGCGGCTCATCAAGAATGATGATTTTTTGCTTCATGGCAAGTGTTGACGCCGTAACAAGCCTTTGCTTCTGACCGCCTGAAAGCGTTTTTGTGCCGTCATCGGGTGAAAGTGCCATCAGCTTTGTGCTGAAATCTATTCTTTCTTCAATTTCATCGGCAGGTATGTTGAAATTTTCGCATCCGAAAGCGATTTCATCACGAACTTTGTCATAAACAATCTGCTCATCTGCGTTTTGCAATACCGTTCCGATAAGCTCGGCACGCTTTGCAATTTTGAGCTTTGTAACATCCTTGCCGTCAACATAAACCTTGCCTTTGAGCTTTCCGCCGGTAATGAACGGAATTACACCGTTTACAATTGAAAGCAGTGTACTTTTTCCCTCACCGGATAAGCCGGATAAAAGCGCAAATTCACCATAATCAAGACTGAAATCAACATTTTCAAAAATGTATTTCTTTTCAGCATAGGCAAAAGAAACATTTTCAAGCTTTAATGCACAAGGCATTTCAGCACCTCCGTTCCCACCATTGCAGCAATTACAAGAAATAGAAACACAAAATCTCTTGCTTTGACTGCCACCGGTCTGTATATTGTTGCTTCACTGTTGTCAATTTGAAAGCCACGTGTTTCAAGTGAAAGCGACAGAATATCGGAAATTCCGATGATACGCATAATGAGCGGAAGCAAAAATGCACGATAAAGACAATCGGGTCTGTACCACGCCATTTTGACGCCCCTGACACGCATCGCTTCCCAAATGCGTTTAATTTCGGTGATGATGATTGGGATGAAACGTATTGTTATCAGCATACCGAGTGTTATCATTCTCGGACATTTCATTTTTGTCAGGCAGCGTGTGAGATTGGCAGGCGGAAGTGAAATCATTGGCACTGCGCATACCCCAAGGAGCAACATTCTGCCCACAGTTTGCCAAAATGATGCAGGGTTACGGTTTGTAATAAACGCAAGGCCGCCGACAATCATCCCTAATGCAAGCATTGCCGAAAGCACCTTCATTGTGCTTTTTGCCATGCCGAAAGAAAAATAAATCACAGCCATCAATGCAACAAAGGCAAACAGCCACAGGCTTTTTGAAATGAGCATTCCAAACACAAGGGCAGCAACCGATGTAAAAAACGAAACCAGCGGATAAAACGGCTTTTTTGCTGACAGTGAATCAATCATCTTCGGGTTCCTCTTCGCCATATGGTTTCAGCTTGCCTGCTTTCTGAAGCTCTTTTGCAATTTTCATGCCGATTGCAGAACCGACAAAGCCCAAAACAACAGTTCCGATGGTGACAAGAATTGCCGAAGTCGGATTAGTGACAATTTCGCCGAAGCTTGTTCCGTTGAGCCACATTGAAAACAAAATTGTCACGGGAACAGTGAATGGCATCCACAAGCCGGCAGTTACAAAAACAGAAGCTTTGTTTTTATACCCTCTGAAAATAATCATAATAATAATCTCGGCAAAAAGTGCTGCAACAAAGTTATTGAAAAACATCACAGGTGACATAAATGCAAGCGGTGCGCCTGAGAAAATACCCATGATTGTCATTGCTCCCGGCTTTCTGACTTTCATCAGACCGACTGCGCAAAACAGCGCATAAAGCGGTGCAGCAACCATATTGCGCAGACCGAAAACCGTTGTGTGCATAACAAGCGGCATTGTGATACCACCTGCCAAAGTCATTACTGCGGCAAGAATTGCCAGAAAAACAAAATCTTTAATCTGAAATTTTTTAAACATGGTTTTGCTCCTTTTCTTCTTTTTCAAGTTTTTTTCTTTCTTTCATTGTGCAGATAACGTGCCGCATTGCCGAATAAGGATGGACAAAAATCATTCTCGGCCCTGAAAAGCGCATAACATCCTTAATTTTCGCCCTCATCTCAGGCTTATAGCAATGCACCTTGCAGTTTGAGCAAAATGTTTTTGTTTCCATGAACGGGCATTTATCAGAGCGCATACACGCATAATCGGAAAGAGCCTGACATTCGCTGCACATTTCCTTTTTATGGCCGTGATTTTTTCTGCAATAAAGTGCAATCATCTCAGTGACCATCTCTTTTTCAAACTGTCTTTTTTCCTCTGTATTCATTTAGCTCACCCTTCCGTTTTCAACTGAGTAAACTTTATATGCAATTTGCATTGTTGATTTTCTGTGAGAAACAAGAACAACCGTTTTGTCCCTTCGTTCTTCATTGAGTGCTTTCAAAATCACCGCTTCGTTCAGGCTGTCAAGGTTACTTGTCGGCTCGTCAAGTAAAATCAGATCTGCATCATGCAAAAACGCTCTGGCAAGTCCTATTCTCTGCTTTTCGCCGCCCGAAAGCGTGTCACCAAGCTCGCCAACGTTCGTGTCATATCCATTCGGCAGGCTCATGATGAAATCATGCACAGAGGCTTTTTTGCACGCCTGAACAATTTCATCGTCGCTTGCGTCAAGCTTTGCAATGCGGATGTTGCTTTTTATGCTGTCATGGAAAAGATGCGTATCCTGCGTAACAAAGCTTTCCATGTCACGCAGATTTGCGGTGTTGATTTGATTAATGTCAACATCGGAAATTTCAATTTCACCATTTTGCACATTCCAAAAACGCATCAGCAGCTTCAAAAGGGTTGATTTTCCGCTGCCGCTTCTGCCCTGAATACCGATTACACTGTTTTTTGGCACACTGACTGAGATGTCCTTGAGGATAGTTTCATGTTCATATGCGAAGGTGATGTTTTCGGCTTTTACACCGCTGAAAGCAATTTCTTTTTTGCCGCTGATTTCTTCAACCACAGGCTCTTCATCAAGGATGTCGAGCACTCTGTCGCCGGCGGCAAAGGTATATTGCAGACCTGTTCCGAGATTTGCAAGGGCAACACACGGACCAAACGAGCTCATGAGCGAAACCGTACAGATCAAAACACCGTCAGCACCGATTAATCCGCTTTTATAAAGAGAATACGAAGCGAGAAGCATAAATAAATCAAAAAGAAGAATGATTGTGTTTGTGATTGCAATGTTTTTTCCGGTGGTATCTTTTACGTGCTTTTCATCTTCCGAAAGTGCTGATGTTCTTTGGTTCATTTCATCAAGTCGCTTTTTTCCGCAGCCATATTGAATAATTTCGCCGACGCCGTGAAGCGAATCAAGCACAAATGAGCTAAGCTCACCTGATTTGTTTCTGAAATTTATTCCGTCGTCACCGCTGAGCTTTGAGATAATCAGCGGAACTATCACTCCAACAGTGATATAAGCGCAAAGTGCCAAAAGTGCAAGATAGACGCTGTAATGTCCGATGAAAACGCACATAAAAATTGTGAACAACGTTGCAATGCATATAGGCGAAATCGTGTGCGCATAGAAAACCTCAAGCAATTCAATGTCGGAGGTGATGACCGAAATGAGGTTACCCTTGTCCCTGCCCTCAAGCTTTGCGGGGCAGAGCTTGCGCAAAGCAGTGAAAACCTTCATTCTGATGAGCGCAAGCAGCTTGAATGCAATGAAATGATTGCACGCCTGTTCTGCATAGCGGAGCAAACCTCTTACCATGGCAAAAACAAGCACCAAGGCAAACACTGCTTTGATTGACGGAGCGCTGAAGCCAAGCGAACCAACAACCGCATATCCGCCGAAAATTGTGATGAAGCTTGCGCAAAGGTTACCGATAACGCCCATCATTATTGCAAGAACCATGTAACCGGCAAGCGGTTTAACAAGGCCGACAAGGCGAGCCATGATTTTCAAATTACTTCTTTTTTTCATCAGTTGACTCCTCCTTTGCCGAAATTTTCAAGCTCACGCTGAGCGTTGAAAAGCTTTGCGTAAACACCGTTTTTGCTAATCAGCTCATCGTGCTTTCCGCTTTCACAAACATTGCCTGCGTCAAAAACATAAATATTATCTGCATTGACAGTGTTTGCAAGGCGATGCGAAATCACAATTACTGTTTTTTCTTCACTGAGCTTATATACCAGTGACATGATGTCATTTTCGCTTTCTATATCTATGTTGGAAGTTGCCTCGTCAAAGATATAGATTTGCGTGTTATGCAGAAGTGCACGGGCAAGCGCAAGCCTTTGACGCTGACCGCCGGAAAGGTTTGCTGCCCTTTCAGCAAGCTGTGTTTCCAAACCGTTTTCGTTTTTCAAAAAGCCTGAAAGCTTCACCTTTTCAAGCACGCTCCAAAGCTCATCGTCCGAAGCATCTGCCTTACCCATGAGCAGGTTTTCCTTGACAGTACCTTTGAAAAGATAGCTATTGTGGCTGATATATGTGACTGAATCCATCAGGCTTTCTTCTGAAACATCCGAAAGCTCAAGCTCGCCGATTTTTACGCTGCCGCTGTAGTTCTTATTGCGACCCATCAGGATATTGGCAACGGTGGATTTGCCGCAGCCGCTTTCGCCAACAATGGCAGTAAGTGATTTTTCAGGAAATGACATATTGACTTTATGCAAAATCTCTCTTTCCTTATCATAGGAAAAACTCAAAGCATCAACGTTGATTTCAGCATTGCTGCCAATTGATTTTTCGCCTTTATTGCTGTCATCCTCTGATTCAAGGAATTTGAAAATTTTGTCGCTTGCAGCCATCCCGTTCATCGCAATGTGGAAATAGCTTCCGAGCTGGCGCATCGGAATGAAAAAGTCAGCACTGAGCAGAATAATCAGCATACAACCTTGCAGGCTTACATTGCCTTTAAGATATTGAGAAACTGAGATAATTACACCAAGCGCCGCTCCACCATAGGCAATGGCATCCATGACAGAAACCGAGTTGAGCTGCATGGTGAGCACTTTCATTGTGATTTTCCTGAATTTTTCTGATTCCTGCGCCATTTGCTCACTTTTGAAATCATCTGCCTGATAAATTTTCAGCGTTGTGAGTCCCTGGAGATTTTCAAGGAAGCTGTCACCAAGCGAGGTGTACTGTCCCCAATATTTTGAAAGAAGCTTTTTGGCAAACTTTTGAATTGCAACAATTGTCATCGGAATCAGCGGGACGCAAATCATCAGCACAACCGCAGATGGTACATTGACAAAGCACAAAACAATGAAAAGCGTCAGCGGCGCAAGCATTGCATAAAAGAACTGCGGAAGATATGAGCCGAAATAAGTTTCAAGCTGATCAACACCCTCAACGGAAAACTGCACAAGCTCTGAACTTCTGACTTTGTCTTTATATGAGCTGCCGAGGCTCAGCAGCTTCAGATATATCTTTTCACGCAGGCTTTTTTTGACTGTGCTTGAAGATTTATATGACATTCTTGTTGAAAGCCTTGCGCACACAAAACGGATGATTATTGCCGGAACAACAACCACTGCAAGCAAAAGCAGGTTGAAATTTTGCTTTTCGGCAGAAAAAAGGTTTGCAAGGAAAGCTGTGATCATGCTCATCATGACAATGTTTGCGCAAAGTGAAAGCCACTGAAAAACAACGTTGAGCGCAACATACTTGCTGCTTCCCGGAACAATTTTCATCAGCCTTTTATCAATCATTATCCTTTTTTCCTCCTTTGCAAACAAGAATAATAAAGATAACGGCCAAAACAAGAATTGCAAGCTGCATCACAACAACCAACGTTGGATAATTGATTGAAACCTCAATGGTTGATGATCCTTGTGCAGAGGCATCGACAGGAGCAGATGCAATTGCGGCTGCACTTGCAGGCTGTGTGGTTTGACTATAGGTTTCCTGTGTTACAGGTTGAGTTTGCGGTGCTGTTGTTTCGGCAGGGACTGTTTGCGATGTTGTATCTGCGGCTGTTGTTTGAGCCGAAGCTGCCGTTGTTACTTCTGTTGTTGCAGCTTCGGACGACGGCTCGGTGCTTTCCTGCTTTGGAGCGGATGAAACTGCCTTTGCGTTATCATAATCAATCTTTACCCTTGCTGATGGCTTCATCGGCATGATTGAAGCAGAAAATTTAACGCCGACAAGCTGTTCTTCTCCGCAAAGCGGAAAACGATAACCGACTGAATATGTTTTTCCTGAAATTTCAACGTCGTTCACGTGTTCGGCATCGGTTGTGTCGCCTTCAACGGAGCCATCGTTGTAATACCAGAAGTTCAGGTTGCTGACTTCGGAATCTGTGACCATTGTCAGATATTTTTTGCCACCTTTAACCTCAATCAGCGCAGTGTTATAAATATACTTATCACCCATTGAAGTCTTATCCTTTTCGGCATGGATCAATGTAATCGGCACTTCATAAAGCTGACCTTCTTCAAGTGAAACGGCAAAAACACCGCACGCACATGAAAACATGAGCACACAAATTGCCATCATAATACTGACTGTTTTTTTCATAAAATAAACCTCCTCAGTCTAATTAGCGAGCACTAACTCGAATTAGCATCCACTAACTATATTCCTTAAAATATGCATACAAGTTAGTATCAGCTAACTGTATGCTTTTAAATACACGGGTGGTTATCACCCGCTAACTTGGTTAAGTATATACTAAAAGAAAATAAAAGTCAACTATTTCTGTTAAAATTATTCATATTCCATTAACAACTTGTGAATATTTAATGCAAAATTATGCATATTCTCAAGTTTCATTATTGACATACTGTTTCATATATGATATATTATTAGTACCTTATATTATTGTGAAAGGATTTTATTGTTATGGTAAACACAGAAAATCTTAAACGTGGAACAGCGGAGCTTGTTATTCTTTGCATTCTCAAAAAAGAGGATATGTACGGCTATCAAATCGTTCAGGAGCTTTCTGCTCAGAGCGGAAACAGATTTGTTTTGCCGCTTGGCAGCCTCTATCCGATTATGTATCGCTTCGTTGAAAGCGGCTATGTAACCGAGAGAAACGAAATTGTTAACAAGCGCCTGAGAAAGTACTATCACCTTGAAGAAAGCGGCGTTAAATATTACGGCGAGCTTCTCGATGAATACAAGAAAATCGCTGACGGCGTCAAGGGCATCCTTCAAGAGGACGTTTAAGTTCATTGTTGAAAACACAAATTGGGTAAGAATAAGCATCGCTTCAAAGGCGATGTTTATTTTTTGCCTCTTTTGGGCGGTACCCTGTGGAACGAGTAAGCTTCGTGTGTAACGACGTTAAAAATCAGCAAATTGAACACCAAAAATCAACGTTTTGCGACTTTTGCACAAAGAAGCTTCCCTCTTTTGCAGAAATGTTGTACAAATCGTGATTGTTATTTTTATGCAAACTGTTGACAAATTTATTTTTATGCGTATAATTAAGAGCATAGATGACAAGGACGTCACCTGCGGGTGTTCTTTGTCATTTTTTATTTTTGTAACAAAACAGTAAGGAGATAAAGCTATGAGCAGTATACCTGAACTTTTCGGCAGCATGGTTTTTGACAACGCAACCATGAAAGAAAGATTGCCGAAGGAAACCTACAAATCACTGATGAAAACCATTGAGGACGGAAAGCACCTTGACCTTGCCGTTGCAAACGTTGTTGCAAATGCAATGAAAAACTGGGCAATTGAAAAAGGCGCAACTCACTTCACTCACTGGTTCCAGCCGATGACAGGCATCACCGCCGAAAAGCATGACAGCTTCATTTCTCCAACATCTGACGGAACAGTAATCATGGAATTTTCGGGCAAAGAGCTTGTCAGAGGTGAACCGGATGCATCATCTTTCCCGTCAGGCGGTTTGCGTGCAACCTTTGAAGCCAGAGGCTACACTGCATGGGATCCAACCTCATATGCATTCATTAAAGATGGCACTCTCTGCATTCCAACTGCTTTCTGCTCATATGGCGGTGAAGCACTTGACAAAAAAACTCCGCTTCTTCGTTCAATGGAAGCAATCAATAAGCAGGCCATGCGTGTGCTCAAGCTGTTTGGCAACGAAAATGTAACATCGGTTAAGACAACAGTTGGTCCTGAGCAGGAATATTTCCTCATTGACGAAGCTCTTTATGAAAAGAGAAAAGACCTTCTCTATACAGGCAGAACCCTTTTCGGCACAAGACCTCCGAAAGGTCAGGAGCTTGATGACCATTATTTTGGCTCAATCAAAACAAGAGTTGTTGCATATATGAAAGAGCTTGACGAAGAACTTTGGAAGCTCGGTATTCTTGCAAAAACAAAGCACAATGAGGTTGCACCTGCGCAGCATGAACTTGCTCCGATTTTTGCAACCACAAACATTGCAACTGATCACAATCAGCTCACAATGGAAATCATGAAAAAGGTTGCTCAAAAACACGGTCTTGTTTGCTTGCTTCATGAAAAGCCGTTTGCAGGCGTTAACGGAAGCGGTAAGCACAACAACTGGTCAATGTCAACCAACACCGGCGTGAACCTGCTTGAGCCGGGCGAAACCCCATATGAAAATGCTCAGTTTTTGCTTTTCCTTTGCGCTGTTATCAAGGCGGTTAACGACTATCAGGATCTTCTCAGAATCAGCGTTGCATCTGCATCAAACGATCACAGACTCGGCGCAAACGAAGCTCCGCCGGCTGTAATTTCAATTTTCCTTGGCACTGAGCTGACAGAAATCCTTGAAACAATCGAAAGCGATACTGCATATGACCCGAAAGAAAAAGAACTTTTGAGAGTCGGCGTTCATGTTCTTCCGAAGTTCCCGAAAGACACAACTGACAGAAACCGTACTTCACCGTTTGCTTTCACCGGAAACAAGTTTGAATTCCGTATGCTTGGCTCACAGTCATCAATCGCAGGCACAAACATTGTTCTCAACACTTCGGTTGCTGAGGTACTCAAACAGTTTGCTGATGAGCTTGAGGGTGCTGAAGATTTCAGCACTGCACTTCATGCACTGATCAAGAAAACAATCACGGAAAACAAAAACATCATCTTCAACGGAAACGGCTATGACGATGCTTGGATTGAGGAAGCAACCACAAAAAGAGGGCTGCTCAACCTCAAATCAACTCCCGACGCCCTGCCCCACTTCGTTGATGAGAAGAACGTTAAACTTTATACATCGCACAAAGTTTTCACAGAGTCCGAGCTTTATGCAAGACATGAAATTCACTTTGAAACATATAACAAGCACATCCACATTGAAGCTCTCACAATGATTGACATGGCAAGCAAAGACATTCTTCCTGCAATCAGCGCTTATGTAAAACAACTCAGCGACACGGTACTTTCAAAGAAAGCCGCATTCGCAGGCGTTTCATGTGCTTATGAAGAAGCCGCAATTGAAAAGCTTTCAAAACTCAGCGCCGAAATTTACAGCAAGCTGATGAAGCTCAAAGAAATTACTGCTGAATCAGAAGCAATGGAAGATGCTCAGGCTCTTTCACGCTTCAGCCATGATGTTCTTCTTGTTGCAATGGATGACCTTCGTGCTTCTGTTGACGAAGCTGAAGAATGCACATCGGCAGAATTCTGGCCCTATCCATCATATGGCGACCTGCTGTTCAGCGTAAGATAATTTGATTTCCACTCTCATATGCTTTTCATATATTTATCTCTTCATGGTTGCCCATACGGCAAGCAAACATGGGCAACCAACTAAATCAACAGGGTAATATACCCGACACAATAAACCTAAAGGCTGTGACAAAGACAAGTAGCATCGGCAAGTTTTTTGCAGTGAGTGAGGGACAGTGTGAACCTCATAAAAATCCGACGTGAATAACACTTTTGAGCCGCAAACTGAAAACTTCATTGAAGCAATTAGGTGCGTCGTATTTTCTGCGTTAAAGAAATAGTTTTAATCAGGGGGGATTCCTCGGATTGAAGTGAAAGTGGGGTCTGTTGCAGATCCAATTCAGGTGGCACCACGGGCAGCAGCTACTCGTCCTGAAAAACAGGATTGGTAGCTGCTATTATTTTGGAGGTTTTTATTATGTGTTCAATTATGACTTGCGAGGGTAAAGAAATTGCCCTGCCCGAATTTAAGGAAGGATTCGACAAAACCATCAGCCGTGGACCTGATATGTCCAAAATCATCGAAACCGAAAACGGTATTCTCGGATTCCATCGCCTTGCAATCATGGGCTTGAGCGATGAGGGTATGCAGCCGTTTTCACTTCACGGAAGCTACCTTGTCTGCAACGGCGAGATTTACTGCTTCAGACCAATCAAAAAGGAGCTTGAAAAGGAATATACATTCAAAAGCGATTCTGACTGCGAGATTCTTCTTCCGATGTATGAAAAATACGGTCTGGATATGTTCAAAATGCTTGATGCTGAGTTTGCGCTGGTTATCTATGACGGCAAAAAGAAATCATATATTGCGGCACGTGACCCAATCGGCATCCGTCCGCTGTTTTACGGTCAAACAAAAAGCGGCGCAATGATGTTTGCAAGCGAGGCAAAAAACCTTGTTGGTCTCACCGACAAAGTCATGCCGTTCCCACCCGGACATTACTATGCCGACGGAAAGTTCACCTGCTATTGCGACATTGCAAAGGTTGACTTTTTTAGAAAAGACGAAAGTCTTGATGATATTTGCAAAAACATTCACGATAAGCTTGTTGCAGGCATTGAAAAGCGCCTTGATTCAGATGCACCGATTGGCTTTTTGCTCAGCGGCGGACTTGATTCATCGCTTGTTTGCTCCGTTGCAGCAAAGCTGCTTAAAAAGCCAATCAAAACGTTCGCAATCGGTATGAGTGAGGATGCAATCGACTTGAAATACGCCAAAGAGGTTGCAGATTACATCGGCAGCGATCACAAGGAAATCATCATCAACAAGGACATCGTCATCTCCTCGCTTGAAAAAGTTGTCAGCATCCTCGGCACATATGACATCACAACGATTCGTGCAAGCATGGGTATGTACCTCATTTGCAAGGCGATTCATGAGCAAACAGATTTACGTGTGCTTCTCACAGGTGAAATTTCCGATGAGCTTTTCGGCTACAAATACACCGACTTTGCGCCATCGGCTGACGAGTTTCAAAAGGAAGCTGAAAAGCGCATCCGTGAGATTTATATGTATGACGTGCTTCGTGCCGACAGATGCATCAGCGTAAACTCGCTTGAGGCACGTGTTCCGTTCGGTGACCTTGATTTTGTTAAGTACGTCATGTCGATTGA
>JAMPAE010000026.1 GCA_023667385.1 Ruminococcus sp. | reverse complement strand
TTTCAAACAGCATTTGCATACCGAGACAGATGCCCATGAGCGGAACACCTTTGGCTGCCTGCGATTTTATCACAATGTCAAGACCTGTTTCCCTCAGTTTTTTTGCGGCATCTTCAAATGCGCCAACGCCGGGAAGTATTATTTTATCCGCCGAAAGGATTTTTTCTTTTTCGCCTGTCACTTCAATTTCTGCGCCAAGCGATTCCAACGATGATTTGAGCGAAAAAAGGTTTCCGACTCCGTAATCAATAACAGCAATCATCACAGCACCCCTTTTGTTGACGGAATTTCATTTTTATATTTTTCGTCGATACTGACAGCCTGTGCAAGGCTTCTGCCTGCCGACTTAAATGCACCTTCGATGATGTGGTGGCTGTTTTCACCTGCAAGCTGTTTGATGTGAAGCGTCATTTCGGCTTTGCGCACAAATGCAAGCCAAAATTCCTTAACAAGCTCAGTGTCAAAGTCACCAACCTTTTCAGTTGGTATGTCCAAATCAAAAGCGAGGAAACTTCTGCCTGAAATGTCAACAGCCGTCAAAATCAACGCTTCATCCATCGGAAGCATCATGCTGCCATAGCGGACAATACCCTTCTTTTCACCAAGAGCCGTTGCGAACGCTTCACCAAGGCAAATTCCGATGTCCTCGGCTGTGTGATGATAATCAACGAAAGTGTCACCGATACATTTCACTTCAAGGTCAAACCTGCCGTGGCGGGCAAAAAGCGTCAGCATATGATCAAGAAAGCCGCAGCCTGTTTCCACCTTGCTTTTGCCGGTTCCGTCAAGGTTGAGCTTGAGTGCAATGTTTGTTTCAGCGGTTACACGTTTAATTTCAGCTATTCTCATTTTTGTTAAGCCTCCCCGTTTAAAATCTTTTTCACGGCATCAAGCAGAGCATCCATCTGCTCTCTTGTGCCGATTGTGATGCGCACATAGTTTTTGATTTTTTCCTTGCCGAAATGTCTGACAAGGATGCCCATTTGTTTGAGCGATTTATAAAGCGTTTCGCCGTCAACCTTATCAGATGAAGCAAAAAGGAAGTTTGCCTTTGAATCAAGCACAGTAAAGCCTAACTGTTCAAGCTGTGCTTTTGTGTATGCTCTGGTTTCCATGATGATTTTGCAGTTGTTCATGTAATAATCGTTGCTTTCAAGTGCCGCAACACCTGCCGCCATCGTCATGGAATTGATGTTATATGGATTAGTCGAATATTTAATTGTGTTCAGATCATTGATAAGTGCTTCATTTGCAATTCCAAAGCCAAGCCTTGCGCCTGCAAGCGAACGTGATTTTGAAAATGTTCCCGTAACAAGCAGGTTGTCGTATTTTTCGATGAGCGGCAATGCACTTTTCCCGCCAAAATCAACATAGGCCTCGTCAATGACAACAACATTGTTTGGATTAGTCTTTACGATACGCTCAATTTCATCAAGGCTGAGCGTCAATCCCGTTGGAGCATTCGGGTTTGCAATCACAATTGTTTTGTTGGCATTGCAATAGTCATCCGGGTCAATTGAAAAGTCCTCTTTGAGAGGTATTTCCTCATAAGGGATGTTGTTAAGCGCTGTGAACACAGGATAAAAGCCATAAGAAATTTCAGGAAAAATGGCAGGATGTTCATTATCGCAAAAAGCCATGAACGCAAAGTTCAGAATTTCATCTGATCCGTTTGTCATGAGTATCTGACTCGGTTTTACGCCGAAAACTTCTGCCATTTTGTCGTTGAGCTTTTTGCATTCAGGGTCAGAATAAAGTCTCAGTGTTGCCGCTGAAATTTTCGCCGCTTCAACAACATTTTCACTCGGCGGAAACGGTGATTCGTTTGTGTTAAGTTTGATATATTTCATGTCTTTTGGCTGCTCACCGGGAGTGTACGCCTCAAGAGCTGAATATTTGCTGCTGAAAAATCTGCTCATATTAATCGCATCTTTCGTAATTTTATTTGATTATTAATCATTCTAAGAAAATTCTGATTAAGTCAAGATAGCCTCCTTGCTTTAACTCAGAGCTTTCTCACAGTTGCACTTCTTGCGTGAGCTGACAGACCCTCTTTTTCTGCAAAAATTGCAACGCTGTCTGCAACTTCTTCAAGTGCCTGCTTTGTGAAATATGTATACTGAGTCTTTTTAACAAAATCATCAACCGAAAGCGGGCTTGAAAACCTTGCCGTGCCGCTTGTCGGAAGTGTGTGATTCGGGCCTGCAAGGTAATCTCCAAGTGCTTCAGGGCAGTTTTTGCCCATGAAAATTGAGCCTGCGTGCTTAATTGAATCAAGGTAATCAAACGGATTATCAACGCAAAGTTCAAGGTGCTCAGGTGCAAGCTCGTTTGCAATTTCAATCACAACGTCAAGTGTATCGGCAACAATGATTTTGCCGTTGTTGTCAATTGAAGCACGTGCAATCTCCGCTCTCGGAAGCAGCGGAATCTGTCTTTCAAGCTCAGCGCTGACTTTTTCTGCAAGCTCGGCACTGTCTGTCACAAGAACGGCAGTTGCCATTTTATCATGTTCTGCCTGGGAAAGCAAATCTGCGGCAACAAACTCCGGATTGCAGGTTGAATCTGCAACAACAAGAATTTCGCTCGGTCCTGCAATCATATCAATTGAAACCTTGCCGAAAACCTGCTTTTTTGCTTCTGCAACAAACGCATTGCCGGGGCCTACGATTTTGTCAACCTTTGGAATGCTCTCAGTGCCATATGCCAAAGCAGCAATTGCCTGCGCACCGCCAACCTTGAAAATACGGTCAACACCTGCGATTTTTGCAGCCGCAAGAATTGCAGGATTCACTTTTCCGTCTGCTTTCGGCGGCGTTACCATCACAATTTGCTCAACGCCGGCAATTTTTGCAGGGATACTGTCCATGAGCACTGTTGACGGATAAGCAGCCGTACCGCCCGGTACATAAAGTCCGGCTTTTTCAATGGGAATAACCTTTTGCCCCATCACAACACCCTTTTTATTGTTGATAATGAAGCTGTTTCTGACTTGCTTTTCATGAAAAAGGCGAATATTTTCGGCTGCCATTTTGAGCACAGCAATAAATTCAGGCTCAACCTCGCCGAATGCCTCGTCAATTTCCGCCTGAGTGACCTCCAGCGATGAAAGCTCCGCTTTATCGAATTTCTTTGAGTATTCATAAAGTGCAGCATCACCATTTTTTATGACGTTTGCAATAATCTCGCTGACAACACCTTCAACATTTGTTGGAATGCTGTTTCGCATAAACAGCTCGCTGTTGTCAACCTCGGAGTATTTATATATTTTAATCATCTGTTTTCACCTGCTCTTTGAGTGCCGCCGCAATTTTTTCAATTTCAGCGGTTTTGAACTTGAAGCTGACTTTGTTTGAAATCAACCTTGCGCTGATTGGAACAATTGTTTCAGAAACAACAAGGTCATTTTCCTTGAGCGTTGTTCCGGTTTCAACAATGTCAACAATCACATCGGAAAGCCCGAGAATCGGTGCAATTTCAATTGAACCGTTGAGCTTAATGATGTCAATGTCACGGCTCTGACCGGCATAATATTTTTTTGCAATGTTCACAAACTTGGTTGCAACCCTGAGCGTTCTGTCAGTGTCATCGTGGAAATCCTTTTTGCCGGCAACACACATTCTGCATTTACCCATGTTCATGTCAAGCAGTTCATATATGTCAGGCTCATACTCCAGCAGAATATCCTTGCCTGCAACACCGATGTCTGCGGCGCCTCTTTCAACATAAATTGCAACATCAGAGGGTTTCACCCAAAAGTATCTTACACCGAGCTGTTCATTTTCAAAAATCAGCTTGCGGTTATTTTCCTTGATTGACGGGCATTCATAGCCTGCCTTTTCAAACATTGCGTAAACCTTTTCGCCGAGTCTTCCCTTCGGCAATGCAACATTAACCATGCTCAGCCCTCCTTTTCGTTCATTATAACAACCTGCTTATAGCGAAGCTTTGCAGGAATTTGTTTTTGCACCGATACGCTCTTACCTTCTTCGGTGAGTGCTTTCACATTGCTGAACAGTTGTGCCATGTTTGTGCTTTCATTATATAAAACCAAAACATCAACATCGAATTCATCGGTATCTTCATGGAGATACTCAAGTAAATCAAGATACACAGCAAAGCCGATTGCTCCGGATTTTTTTCCCATCTTCTTCATCAGTTTGTCATACTGACCGCCCGAAAGCACGCTCTCGGGAATACCTGCAAGGAAACCTGTGAACACGATTCCGTTATAATAATTCATGTCGTTGACAATTGAGAAATCGAAATTGACGTTATCTTTATAGGCAGTTTCGGAAAGTACGTTCCAAATGCTTTCAAGCTCATCAACTGCCGCTTTTGCCTTTTGCCCTGCTGCGGTTGCTTTCAGATTTTCAATGACAGTTTCTGGTTTGCCGTAAATTCCGACGAACTCGGCAAGTATTTCCGCTTTTTCATTTCCAACGCCGAACTGAGCGCAAATTTCCATGATTCCGTGGCGGTTCTTTTCACCGATGCAGTGAGTGATTTTTCTTTTAAATTCATCGTCATCGCTCACGTCATCAAGCAAAGCCGAAATCACACCCATGTGGGAAACATCCAGCACAAATTCATCGCCAACAGCATCAAGGCTTTCAAGTGCAAGCAGCAAAACCTCTGTTATGTCATAAATGTCAACGTCACCGATACATTCAAGCCCCGTCTGCATGATTTCCTTATACATATGCGTGCTGCCCGAAATACGATAGACATTTTCATTATAGAAAAGTTTTTGCTTGCAACCCGGCTCGTCAAACGAATTTTTAACAATTGAAAGCGTCACGTCAGGCTTGAGCGCAAGCAGCTTTCCGTTGGTATCATTGAACGTGATGACGCTGTCTGAAACCAAGAAATCTTTGTTGCGAACATATAAATCATATTCCTCAAACTTGCTCATTTTATATGGCAAGTAACCATATTTACGATAAAGCGAGCGCAGAGCGAAAACCGCTTTTTCTTCATTTTTTAAAATTGATGAAAACTTATCCATTGTCTTTTTCCTTCCTTTCCAGCCTTTCAAGAATCAACTTATATCCGTCGTTACCATAAGAAAGGCACTTGTTAACACGGCTTATCGTTGCCGTGCTTGCACCTGTTTCGGCGCTGATGCCTGCATAGTTTTTGCCGCTTTTCAAAAGCGTTGCAACTTCAAGCCGCTGTGCAATGTCAAGAATCTCTTTCACTGTGCACGCATCTTCAAAAAAAGCATAACATTCATCTATATTTTCAAGGCTCAAAATCGCCCTGAACAAATTGTCAACCGATTCATTATGCAGCTTGTCCATTTCACATATCTTCGCAGAATTTCAAATTTCTGCGTTATCCCTTTCATTAGATTTCACATCTCTATCGTGTTAGCGTGATACTGTGCTAAAGTATAACACTGCACCGATGTTTTGTCAAGGGCTAAATCCATAATAATTAAGCTGCATAAAAATGCCGCCGAAAATGCTGTTGCAAAATCGGCGGTATATTTGTTAATTCAGTTAAATCAGCCTTGTGGGAACTTGGTTGTGTAAACAAACTTGGCTGTTGCGGATTTATCCTTGAACACGAGCACGTTTGCATGGGTAACATCTGCATATGTAACAAGAACATATTCAGCCGAGGTCATCATCTTTGTTTCCTTGTTGAAAGTCACTGTTGCTGTGCTTTCCTTTTCGGTGAGAACAACGTTTGAGTTTGCATCGCCCTCAGACCATGTCAAAACAGGAACCGATGCAAGAGTTGAAGCAACATCTTCCATAACGTTGAACATCTTACCCTGCGAGTCAGCAAGTCTTCTTGATTCTTTAACTTCTTTCGGAACAAGCTTAATTGTTGCTGTGCCATCACCGTTATCCTTATATTCTGCGGTTTCAATGTCATCAGCAGTGATGAGGCATTTTGTTGCCGGATCAGAATCAGTATAAGGAGGAAGCTGCATATCCGTTCCGTTTGCACTCATGAATGTGCCTGCAAGCTTTGTGAGTGTGCCGTTTTCCTTTCCGTCAACTGAAACGCTTTCGCAGTTCATTGAATCGCTGCCGAGGAAGGTGCCGGTTGCCTTTGTTGTGTCATAAACCTTAATGTATTCAGCAACGATTTCTTCTTTGGTTGAAAAAGTTGCGTTTGCTTCCGGTGCTTCCGGAGCTGCTGTTGTGTCACTTGACTGAGCAGGTGCAGCGGTTGTTGAATCGGCTGCTGCGGGTGCTGCTGTGGTATCATTTGACGGCGCTGCTGTTGAAGCCGCAGTCGGCGCTTGGGTTGCAGGAGCCTGCGTTGCCGGAGTTGCGTCAACCTGAACTGCACCGCTTGAGCCACCTTCTCTGGAAACATCAACATTAACGGTTATTGAACAGCCGTAAAATGTTGAGGCAACCATCACAAGGCACAATGCCACAGCGATTAAACGTAATGCTTTTTTCATATCGGACTCTCCCTTAAAATGTTTTTAACACAAATTTTTCAGTGTTACGACTTTATTCTATAACAAATAAAACCGACTGTCAACATTACAACCAAAAATAATCGTAAACTTTTTATTTTTATGCATTTATGCACTCAGCAAGAATTTGAACAGCCTTGTCAATCTGCTCAAAAGTGATTGAAAGCGGAGGCAGCAGGCGAACTTTGTTTTTCGCCGAAAGCACAAGCAAGCCTTTTTCCCTTGCTGCTGCAATAATCTGCTTGCTTTCTTTTTCTGCAAGCACACCGAGCATGAGACCCATTCCGCTGACATCATTAACTCCGTCAATTTCAAGCAGCTTTGCTTTGAGGTATTCACCTTTTTTTGCAACTTCTGCAAGATAATCATCAGTCAGCCTTGTGATGATGTTCACTGCGCCTGCACAAACAACAGGATTTCCGCCAAAGGTTGAGCCGTGGTCACCGTTTCCAAACAGTTCAGAAGCTTTTTCACCCATCACACACGCACCAATCGGAAGTCCGCCGCCGAGGCCTTTTGCAGTTGTGAAAACATCGGGTTTGATGCCGTAATGCATGAACGCATAAAGCTTTCCGGTTCTGCCGTTACCGGTCTGAACTTCATCAACAATCAAAAGCAAATCGTTCTGCTTTGCAAATTCTGCAACTTCGCTGACAAATTCTTTTGAAAGCGTGTTAACTCCGCCCTCACCCTGAATCAGTTCCATCATGATTGCGCAGCAGTTGTTTTCTTCAGCAAGCTTTTTGATTGAATTCATGTCACCTGCATCTGCAAAAACGAAGCCATCCGGAAGCGGAGTGAATTTCTGATGAAAAACATCCTGACCTGTTGCGGCAAGTGTTGCAAGCGTGCGTCCATGAAAGCTGTTTTTGAGTGTTATAATAGTATAGCAATCTTTTCCGCCTTTTTTCTCACCGTGGGCTCTTGCAAGCTTGATTGCACATTCGTTTGCTTCTGCACCTGAATTTGAGAAAAATACTTTTTCCATGCCTGTTTTTTCACAAAGCAGCTCGGCAAGCTCTGCGCACGGCTTTGTGTAATAAAGGTTTGACGTGTGCTGGAACTTTCCAAGCTGAGCAGTAACCGCATTGATCCACTGCTCATCAGCCATGCCGAATGTGTTAACCGCAATGCCGCTTCCCATGTCGATATATTCTTTTCCGTCCTCATCTGTTATGACTGCGCCGTTACCATTAACAATTTCAACAGGAAAACGTGCGTATGTGTGAGCAACATATTTTGAATCGAGATTTTTTGTATCCATAGTTTCTACTCCTTTTATGAACCACTGATTAATGCGGGTACAAACTGTATAACTCCACAGTCACAACCCGCATACATAACATTATTCTATAATCATTGTGCCCAAGCCTTCATCAGTAAGCGTTTCAACAAGAATCGAATGCGGAACACGGCCGTCAATGATGAAAACCTTGCGCACGCCGCTTTTGATGGCTTTGATACAGCCGTTGATTTTCGGAATCATGCCGCCGCTGATTACACCGCTTTCAATCAGTTCCGGAGCCTCGCTTGTTCTGATTGTGCGAATGATTGTTGACGGGTCATCCTTGTCACGAAGAATACCCTCAATGTCCGTCAAGGTAATCAGACATTCGGCTTTCAGCTTTGCTGCAATTTCTGCAGCCGCCGTGTCTGCATTGATGTTATAACTGTTGCCGTCATCGTCAATTGCCACGGTTGAAACAACGGGTATATAGTTATAATCCAGCACGCCGATAATCGGGTCGGGGTCAATGTCTGTGATTTCACCAACATAGCCGTATTTATCAGCAAGCGGTGCAGCCTTGATCATTCCGCCGTCAGCGCCGCAAAGTCCAATTGCGTTGCCGCCTTTCGTCTGAATGAGCTTAACCAAATCTTTGTTAACCTTGCCGGCAAGAATCATCTGCACAATGTCCATGGTTTCACCGTCGGTAACCCGCAAGCCATCGGCAAAGCGGCTTTCCTTTCCGATTTTGCCAAGCATATCGCTGATTTCAGGACCGCCGCCGTGAACTAAAACAACCTTAACGCCAATGAGCGAAAGCAAAATCACATCACCCATAACAGCCTGCTTGAGTTCATCGTTGAGCATTGCGTTGCCGCCGTATTTGACAACAACCACCTTGTTTGTATATTCCTGAATATATGGCAATGCCTCAATGATGATCGAGGCACGCTCTGAATTGCTTATGTCCATATTTATGTCATCCTTTTAAGTTCTGTAATCACCGTTAATTTTCACGTAATCATATGTTAAATCGCAGCCCCATGCTGTGGCTTCTGAGCTTCCGCTGTTCAGCGAAACCTCAACTGTGATTTCATCTTCAAGCAAAATTTCTTTCGCTTTTTCTTCAGAAAAATCAACACCTCTGCCGTTTTTACAAACCGAAATGCTGCCTTTGCATGAGGAGAAGCTAACGTCAATTTTGTTCACGTCAACATCAGCCTTACTATAGCCGATTGCGCAAAGAACACGTCCCCAGTTTGCGTCTGCACCGAACATTGCTGCCTTGAAAAGTGACGAGCAAACAACACTTTTTGCAACTATTTTTGCTGTTTCAGTGTTTTCGGCTCCGCTGACCTTACATTCAATCATTTTTGTTGCGCCCTCGCCGTCACCTGCAATCATTTGGCAAAGCGACATTGTAACACTGTTGAGCGCACACATGAATTCATCAAAATCTGCACCTTCAGCCGTAATTTCATCGTTGCCCGCCATGCCGTTTGCCATCACAACAACCATGTCGTTTGTTGAAGTATCGCCGTCAACGCTCACCATATTAAAGGTGTTCTTTATGTCATTACTGAGCGCCTTCTGAAGCATCTGCGTGCTGATTGCCGCATCGGTTGTGATGAAAACAAGCATGGTTGCCATGTCAGGGTGAATCATGCCTGAACCTTTTGCAATTCCGCCCATGCAACAGGTTTTGCCGCCGATTTCAAACGAAACCGTTGCAGATTTTTCCTTTGTGTCGGTTGTCATAATCGCCTGATTTGCACTTTGGCTGTCATCGCCAAGGCTTGCTTTAAGCGCCTGCATTGAATTTTCAATCGGCGTGATGTCAAGCGGCTGACCGATGACACCTGTTGACGCAACAACAACGTCTTCAGCCTTTATGCCGAGAGTTTGGGCAGTCAGGTCGCACATCTTTTTTGCAACTTCTTCGCCGCCGAGGTTGCAGGTGTTAGCATTTCCGCTGTTGCAGATTACTGCCTGCGCCTTGCCGTCTGAAATGTTTTCCTTTGTAACAGTAAGCGGTGCACCTTTAACAAGGTTAGTTGTGTAAACTGCCGCTGTGTTTGCAGGCACTTCACTGAGAATCAGCGCAAGGTCTTTTTTTGATTTATTCTTGCGTATTCCGCAGTGCACACCACCTGCTGTGAATCCTTTTGCGGCACATACACCGCCGTCAATTTTTTTAATCATATTATGTCAATGCGGTGCAAATACACCGTTCCTTTCATTCATCTTTTAACCGTTGAGAATCAGCTCCAGGCACTGAGCTGCTGCACCTGATGCACCTTTTCCAAGGTTGTCATATCGTGCAACAAGAAGCATTCTTTCATCGTTTCCGCAAACGGAAACCTGCATTTTATCTGTGCCCGAAAGTGTGTTGCTGTCAAGGAACCCACTTTCTGACATATCATCAACATACTCGATGTTCATTGAGCCGTCATATTGCGCTTTGAGCGTTGCTTTAACATCGTCAACTGTTTTTCCGCAAAGGAGCATACTTTTGAAAAGCGGAACAGTCACAAGCATACCCGAATAAAAATCAGAAACAATCGGACAGAAAATCGGTGCATTTTCAAGTCCGGTCATATGTACCATTTCAGGCAGATGCTTGTGCGACTGAGTTAAACCATATTGCCTGGGAGCATTAAGCTTTTCCGGGATTTCATCAGCTTCATAATCTGCAATCATCTTTTTGCCGCCGCCGCTGTAGCCTGTGATTGAATGGCAGGTCAAAAGTGCATCCTTGCCGATTATGCCCGCCTTCACAAGCGGAGCAACAAGCGTGATGAATCCGCTTGCATGGCAGCCGGGAACTGCAACACGCTTTGACGTTTTAATCATTTCAAGCTGCTGCGGCGAAAGCTCAGGCAAACCGTATACCCAACCATCAGCCGTTCTGTGAGCTGTTGAAGCGTCAAGCACAATTGTGTTCGGGTTTTCAACAAGTGAAACCGATTCCTTAGCTGCCGCATCAGGCAAGCACAAAATTGTCACATCGCTTGCATTGATTGCTTTTTTCCTTGCTTCAGGGTCTTTTCGTTTATCTTCAGGTAAAATTATAAGCTCTATATCATCTCTGTTTTCAAGACGAGCGCAGATACCAAGGCCTGTTGTGCCCTCTCTGCCGTCAATAAATATCTTCTTTTTACTCATGTCGAGCCACCTATAAATGAATATTTATACAAAAATCTACGTATATTACAAAAGAATATACCATTATTATGCACCATTGTCAAGCATTAACGCCAAATTTTATGCACTTTGTATGAATGTATAAAAATACGCACACCAAAACTCAAAAATTATAGAAGTTCTGATTAATCTAATGCAGAACCTCTGAATCAAACAAGGCACAGTGTTGCCTTGACTTTTCAGCCAACCAACTCAACAGCCGGCTTGTCAACCGATTCATAAAACCAGAAATAGCCTGAATAATCACGCTTATCCTCTGTTTTCGTCACACCCGGAATGACTTCCAGAACCTCTCTGTCAATGTGAATATCAACCTTGTCAGCTTTAACAAGCTCACCGTTTATTTTCAGCGTTTTTGCGCTTTCATCCGTGCAATAGCCATACCACAATGAACGCTTATCAAAATTAACGAATTTTATTCTTCTGATTTCCAAAGGATCGTTGCTGATAATACTGTTTATATCCATTACGGCATAACACTCAATCTGATATTCCGAGCCTAACAGTTTATCGAAAAAGGTGTTATTTTTGCGCAGGGATGAAATAGCCAATGAACCGCCGTTAGTCGTTGCCAAACAAAGCACGCCGCTCTCGGTTTCTTTTGTCATAACCAACTCAGAAATATCATTGTCAACATTATCGCTTGGCACATACATTGCATCAATAATTTTTTCTTCTTCTGTCATTTGTGCATTACTAACTGCACAAAATGCAAGATATCCCACGCAAACCACAAAAATAATCAGTGCTATCAGGTTTTTCTTTTTCATCCTTTTCATTTATATATTCCTCAGCAATAATACGCTTTAAGCGTATCAAGACAAACCGCTGCGAGCTTTCCGCCGTAAAAGGCGCTGCAATCAATTGCAAGGTGACGCTTTTTTGAATAAACCTTGCCGTTTCCGCCCGCCGCAATCGAAACTGTGGGCGTATGACCCGTAACGAGATACCTGTCGGCAAAATAAGCCTTGCCGTAATCCGCAGCTTCAAAGATAAAATCTTCCTCGTCATATTCATCTAGGGGCTTGTCCGCTTCAAAATTTCTGATGCCGGCGTGAACAAGCACAAACTTCCTGCCTGCTGCTTCAATTTCCTCAAACGGTTCAAATTCACCAAGATAATCAATCACGCTTTCTCTGTCCTCATCATTCAGGGCGAGAAATGCTTCAAGCGTTGGATTGCCGCCGTTTTTCAGCCATTTTTCCAAAAGTCCTATGTCATCTTTGTGAATGTAGTTTGCGCAGTCTTCAACGCTTGTTGCTTTTTCAAATTGTGAAAACAGCTTTTTTGCCATATATTCATGCTCACCCAAAACAGGATAAATATTTGCAC
>JAMPAE010000025.1 GCA_023667385.1 Ruminococcus sp. | reverse complement strand
CGTTATGGACGGCCATTTTGTTCCGAACATCACACTCGGTGCTCCGATTGTGAAATGCATGAGAAAATGTTCAGACCTTGTTTTTGACGTTCATCTTATGATAAGCGACCCGAAAAAATACATCCCGGATTTTGTTAAAGCAGGTGCAGATGTAATCACTTTCCACATTGAATCTGACTCCCCTGTTGAGGAAACAATTGACCTCATTCGTGAAAGCGGATGTGTTGCTTCGCTTTCTGTGAAGCCCGGCACTCCCGTTGAAGAAGTGTTCCCTTATCTTGATAAGCTCGGCATGGTTCTTGTGATGACGGTTGAACCGGGCTTCGGCGGTCAGGGATTCATGGCAGACATGATGCCGAAGGTTACGGCGCTTCGCAAGGAAATTGATCGCAGAAACCTCAACGTTGACATTCAGGTTGACGGCGGAGTAAGCCTTAAAACAGTTGAGCAGTGCGCACAGGCAGGTGCAAACGTGCTTGTTGCAGGCAGCGCAATTTTCGGCTCTGATGACCCGAAAGCAACCATCAGCGAGCTTCGCTCAATTGCCGCAAAGTATTTTTAATGCATCCTTTTCAATGAGGCAGGACCAATATTCCTTTGTCCGCTCCTCGGACAGGATTTCATCTTCAATTTTGTTCAGATACTCACCCAAAATCAGCCGTGATTTTTCGTTGCAGCTTTCAACAATCAGGCGAAAATCATCTTCGTTTCTATATAATGCGCAATCGGGAGCAAGAAAATCGGATTTTTTCAGCATCACCGCAAGGTCAAGAATATTGTTGAAATCATCTGTTTCATAAATCTGCTTGCCGTTATGCATCTCGGACTCATTGCTTTCATTTTTGCTGAAAATAATCAGGCAGCCGCCGATTAAATCTGGCATGACGTCAATTCTGATTTCGTTTTCACGGTTGAGCATGACCCCGGTTTCTTCGCTGGCTTCATCGAGTATCATTCGCAGGGTATCCCTCACCCGTTCATCAGAATAATCAATTTCGTCATAGGTGAGCTTAAAAAGCTTGAGATCCTCGGTTGAAAGCTCTGCAAGGATGCAATTTTGGCAGGTTGATTCAAATTTCATTTTGATTCTCCTTTATTTTGTTCGGTATTGCTTGAACTGACATCAAGCCTCACCGATTTGAGTTACAATTTAGATAATAACTCCTACACTTAAACTTTTCAATGCACAAATTATGGCAGTGCTTCAAGAGGTGAAACAATTGACCAAAGCAAAAAAATCCAATTTTTTCAAAGTTGATGATCCTTTGTTCAGCTATAGCGCAGATATGCTCATTATCGGGGCTTGTTTGCTTGTTATGGGAACTTTCATCAATGGTATCACTGCGATTTATCAGGCGGCGGTTTGCATGGCTGCTGCCGCCGTTTGCGAATACATCGGATTCAAGCTTGTTTTCAAAAAGAATCCACTCGGAAACCTCAGTGCAGTTTCAATCGGGCTCATCATTTCGCTTCTGCTGCCGTCATGTGCTCCGCTTTGGGTTGGTGTGTCGGCTTCTGCGTTTGCAATTCTTGTTGCAAGGCTTCCGTTTGGCGGAACAAGGAATGCTCCGTTTGTTCCCGTTGCCGCAGGAATTTGCTTTGCCAACATCTGCTTTCCCGAGCTTATGTCAACATACCCTGCCGCTTCATGCGGCGTGAACGCAATTTTCAGCGTGGATGAAGGCTTCACAGCAGGCACTTCGCTGCTTGATATGCTTGAAAAAGGCACTAATGTTGACCTGAACATTTTTGGCATAACGTCAATTCTTTCAGGTGCATATCCCGGTGCAATCGGCACAACTTGTGTGCTGGCAATGCTTGGCACGGCAGCATATATTTTCATTCAGCGCCCAAGCAGGCTCATTTCCTCGGCAGGCTGCATTTTTGCCGCAGCTTTGTGTGCGGCACTGTTTCCAAGGATAAATTCAGGAATCATCAACTCTGTTGTGCTTGAGCTTTGCGCAGGCTCGCTGCTGTTCACTTCACTGCTTGTGCTCAACGACCCTGTCACGTCGCCAAAAAAGCCACTTTCATCTTTCATCTATGGTGCAATTGCAGGCATCATCTGTATGCTTTTGAGAAGATATGCCAAAATTGAGGATACCGGCTGTTTCAGTGTTATGATTACAAACGCAATTTGGCCTGTCATTGCACGTGAAACTGCAACTGACCATGCGCCCGCACGCAAAAAGCAGTCCCTGCTGAAAAAGGCGGCGAGGCTTGACAAAAGATCCGCCAAGGCTGCAATTGTCACGGATGTTGTGGAAGCGGCAGAGTATGAAAACGAAAACACTGACAGCACCATCACCATTTCAGAGGTTGAAAGCGCAAACGGAGGTGATGCTCAGTGAAGCGAATAAAATTACCTAAGCGTAAATATGCAAATTCATCACAGAAAAAGTTGAAGCTTTCGGTTGCACTGTTCAAGGGCGGCTATGTTCACAACACGGTTTTGACACAGCTTGCAGGGCTTTGTTCAATTGCCGCTGCGGCAACAAGCTTCAAAACGGCGCTGCTGCTTTCAGTTTCGTTTGCGGCTGTTGTTCTTGTGTGCGAGGTGCTTTCATGCCTGTTTTTTAAAGGTACTCCACGCTGGGTCAGAATCTGCACATATTCAATCATTTCGGTCATCGTTTTGATTCCGATTTTTTCAATTTTTAACGAAAATGCTCTCTCATCCCTTGGAATTTACCTGACCCTGCTTTGTGTCAACGGAATTGTTGTCATCCGATGCGAAAAATTCAGCATCAGAACCAATGTGCGTAACTGTGTGCTTGATGCAATCGCAACAGCGGCCGGGTATTCAGTGGTTGCAGTCATCACCGGCATCATCCGTGAATTCATTGTAAACGGTTCGATTTTCGGCATGAAAGCAGGCAATATACCAACCTTTTCCGCAATGGCAATGCCGTTTGGCGGTCTGATTGTTTTAGGCTTTCTTGCAGCAGTGCAAAAATGGAGCGTGAGAAAGTTTTTCCCGAATGAAATCACAGATACTTTTAACCTTTCCGGTGCATTTGAAAAACCGGTTTTAAAAGATCCGGGACTGAACACAAAGGCAGAACGTGAAAAATCAAAGGCAAGAAAACAGGAAATCCGTGATTATGATGAAATCAAGCCGAGATATTCCATTGAGGACATTGAAACATCGCACGGCGAAAAGGAGGATGAATCATGACAGGATTTATCGGCGCATTAATTGCCGCACTTTATGCAATGCTGATTCAAAACCTCGTTTTCACGGCGGCATATGGCGTCAGCGAAAGCATCAAAATTGCAAAACGACCGAAGCATCTGCTTATGTGCACACTGTCTGTTGCATTTTTCAGCATCAGCACGGCTGCTTTGTGTCATCTGCTTGACAGAATCGATGCAATCTCACAGCTTTCGGCAATTTTACATTTTGCACTTTATGTTCTTGTGCTTTCGGCAGTTTATCTTTTGGCAGGTTTCATTTGCGTACATTTGCTCAAGGCGAACAAAAAATTTATGAACTCACTTGGTATGTGCGCTTTCAATTCGCTTGTGCTTTCTGTTCCGATGCTCAATTTCAAGGCAAACTACACAATGCCCGAAGCAATCGGCAACGGCTTTGGTGCAGCGCTTGCATTTTTGATTGCAGTGCTTTTGATCAACGCAGGAATCAGGCACATTGCATCAAACAAAAACATTCCTGAAGTGTTCCGTGGAACGCCTGTTTTAATCATTTATGTTGCATTGCTGTCGCTTGCATTTTCATGCTTTTCGGGCGAATCATTGTTTGTTTGAGAGAGGGCTGATTTATGGCATTCAAAAAACCAATTTACGGACGGTCAGATCAAAAAAATCATGACGTCCGTGTCAAAAACAGTTATTATACATTTTCAAAAGAATATCCCGTCGGCAACATCGGCAAGCAGAGAAAAGCTGACCGCCACAAAAGAAAAAAGACTGCATGGCTTCATGCAATCATTTTTGCGCTTTACTTTGCCGTGATTGTTTCCGCTTCATATTTTGCAGTTGACCTCGGACTAAAGTTTTCTTATAAATCCGAAAACACACCGATAAGTGACGGTCAAAACACCGAAACTGCAACCTCAACATTCAGCGAAAAAGGCATCAAGGCACTGTATATGCCAACTGAAAAGCTTGGGGATGATAATTACATCAAAAAGCTAATTGGTAAAATCAGAGTCAAAGATGCCGACAGTGTTGTGATTGATTTCAAACTGCAAGACGGTCATCTCGCCTATTCATCTTCAAATCCACTTGCCATGCTTGGCAAATGCGCCCTTTTTGACAACGAAACCGTGCGCAAGGCGATTGACACTTTCCGCAGCAGCAACATCAACATCATCGCCGGAATATATTGCTTTGAGGATGCGATTATCTCATCCTCAAACAGCGAGCTTGCCGTGAAATATATGAACTCAGACGTTACATGGCTTGACAAACGTGAGGAGGACGGCGGCAAATCATGGCTCAATCCTTATTCAAAAGGTGCGCAAAATTACATTAAGCAAATCATTGCCGAAATCAACAAAATGGGCGTGAACGGCTTCATGCTCAAATCAGTCAGCTTCCCAAGCGGCGATGCAGCCGACACAGCCGGCTATCCGGGCGAAAAGGATGAGAAGAACCGCAGCAATGTGCTCACCTCGTTCATCATGTCAATCAAAGAGTCTTTGCCAAGCGATTGCTTTTTGCTCACCTGCATGACGGCAACGGATGCACTCAGCGGCAACGACAAGCTTTATTCAGGCACAATTTCAAAAAACGCTGCCGATGGCTTATGCGCTGACACTCAGGTTAAGCCCGAAAGCTATGTTGTGGACAAAAAGATGGATTTCAGCTCAATGATGAGCCTTTATGCAAACATTAAGCAAGCAATGACTGAGCAGGCAAAGCTTGTGCCGATAATCAGCACTGAGGAATATTCACGCCGATATATCCGCACAATCATACGCGGCGGCTATGACAGCTACATTCTTTTTAATGCTGACGGTGATTATTAATATATGCGCCTGAACAGAATAACAATAAAAGAACCTACCCGCAGAAGCAACCTTACTCTGCGGGTAGGATTTTTATTGTTATTGAGAATCAGCTCGCATACGTCAAAAAAAGCGTCATTCCATTTCGTATACCTGCTTGAATTTGCTATAGTTAATTTCACGGATAATCACAGAAACGAGAATGATGCCGACTGCGAGTCCTGCCGCAATGCGCAGCGTTTGCATCAGCGTCACACGAAACTGCGTCATGTCATTGATGACAAAATAATACATTGTGTAATAAAGTTTGCCGCCCGGAACCATGGGAATGATTGAGCAGGCAATGAACGGCGTTGCAGGCGATTTTACAAGCCTTGCAATGATTTCCGCATAAGCAGTTGCCACCAGTGCAGGAAACAGATTTTGAAAAAATTCATTGCTTGAATAAATGCAGCAGATGACATAAACAAGGCAGGTCAGACCGCCGCCGATTGACGCAAAAACAATTTTTTTCGGCTGAATCCGAAACAGCAGAGCAAAGCCCGTTGTGCCGATGATTCCCGAAATGATGATTGTGAGCGCTTCTTTAAGTTCCATTGTTTCGCCCTCCCATCACGACAAAATCAGAATCGGGACGGCAAAACCGCAGGCGATTGACATTGAAAGCACAATTGATTCTGTCATGCGAAGCAAGCCCGACATAAGGTCACCGCAAAGCATTTCACGAATGGAATTGATGAGCATCAGACCCGGAATGATCAGCATGATGTCTCCAATCATAATCATTGCAGGGTTATCACCAAAGCCGATTTTCACAAAAAAGAACGCCATAAAACCGCAAATAGCCGAACAAAGAGCCGTGTAAAACAGCTTGTTCATGCCACGTGTTTTGATGAAAGTGTTCATCAGGTAAATCACAACTGCAATCGGCATTGCTGCCAAAGCATCCAAAATTGAGCCGCCAAAGAAAATTGCAAAGCCTCCGGCCGCAAGCATACTTCCAACGCAGGCCGTGAGATGAAACTTCTTTTTTTCAGTGTTGATTTCGTTAAGCTCTGCCCTTGCCTGCTCAATTGTCAGGTTCGTTTCGCAAATTTTCCTTGAAAGTGCGTTGAGCCTTTCAAGCTTGCCGAAATTTGTTGACGATGAATAAACACGGCGCATCTGCGAAAATGTGCTGCCTTTTTCGTCAGTGACCGTCACGTTAATCATTGAAATGATTGAGAAAACATCAATCTGCACCATGTTATAAGCACGGCAAACACGAATGATTGTTTCCTCAACTCTGTTAATCTCAGCTCCACAGGTAATCATGCTTTTGCCGATGTCCATCGCAAGGCCGAGAATTTGATCTTTTGTGGTTTCTACTTCCTGTGTCATATTTCTCTCCGTAATCGTTTTTATGTTTGAATTATATTCTCCATCATCGGCTAAGTCAAGTAATTATCTCATCTTCATCGGCATATTTTTGAAGCTCAGGCGGGTAACGTTTGTCAATGATGTCATATTTTCTGAAATAATCCTTTGTTTGCTCATTTTTGACAACCGTTGCACGATTCGCTGAAAGAAGTTTGACAAGGTTATATACATCCAGCCAAATTTGGTTTGTACCCTCTTTTTGGCTTTCATCAAAAATAAGCTGCAAACCAAAATGCAGGTGCGGAACTGTCATACCGTTGACGTTTTCCGTTGCGGAATACCCCGTCATGCCCATGTAGCCAATCACCTGCCCCGCTTTGACAACGCTGCCCTGTTTAATATCGGCGTGATAAGGGTGATCCTTTCGCAGATGAGCGTAATAATAGGATCGTTTGCCGTCAAATGAGCGTATGCCGAGCCGCCAGCCGCCATATTGATTCCAGCCATAACACTCAACAGTGCCGCCCTCAACGGCAACAATCGGCGTTCCGACATAGCCGAGCAGGTCATTGCCGAGATGTGTTCTTCGGTATCCATAGGTGCGTGAGTTACCGAAATCATCATAATGACTATAGGAAAAGCCTTCCGCAACCGGGCTGTAGGCAACGATGCCATAGCCCTTTTTGATTTTTTTGCCGCCGTTACCGTCAGGCACCTGCTTTTCATATTCACCGAGGATTCCTCCCAGAGCGGCAGAAAACGCCTGATGATAATAGGAAAAATACTGATTATCACCGATGATGTCCTCAACGGTGTAGTTGTCGCCCAGAGTATCAACCATCACCTGGAGATTACTGCTTTTATATGACTTCCAGTTGTTACCGTTTTTACACGCTAAATATGAAAGTGAATCAATCCAGCTTATGTGATATAGCTTGTCGTAGGTGTCAATGTCAAGCTGCATGGTGTCTTTCAAAGCCTGATAAGAGACATTAAGCTCCACCCATTTGATGTATTTCTTTTCGGGTTCAGCTTCGGCGGATGCTGAATTATAAGCCAGAAGCAAACAACAAGCCGCTGCCGTGAAAGCCGCCACGCCTGCCAAAACACGCATTTTCCGAAGTTTTATTACCACGTCAGCCGCCCCTTCCATGAAACTTCAACTTGTTAATTTTATGTTTCACAGTTCACGGATATGACAAGACCCGTCTGAAAAGCATTCGGACGGGTGACCTTTGAAATTAGGCTTATTCTTCTGCTGAATCGGTGTGCTTCATGATTACGAATTTGTTCATTGGGAAAATAATTGCAAACGCAATGACCATTGATGCAAGCTTCGGAATCCATTCAATGAGCAAGCTCATGCTTGTGATGCTTTCAACAACAGGAGTAAGCACAGTCACAATCCATGTTTTCAGGCAAATGACAACAATAATGAGGGCGGAATAAGCAATTGCACTTTTGGCGAAATTATTGTTTGCGTTGAACGTTGCTTTGCGGTTAACAAGGAACGAAACGATTTCTGCAAGCACAGCCGAAACGAAAAATGCAACAAATGCACCAAGGCAAAGCCCTTTGTCGTTGGTATAGTGGAACACAAAAACATCAAAATCTCCGGGCAGCTTTCCGGGAAGTATGTTGTTCAAAATTGCGAATGAAACAAGCTCAACCAAGCCTGCAAGCTGAGAAAAGACAAGAAATTTCACAAACTGCCAAAGCGTTTGGTGCTTCGAGGTGAATTTTTCTTCATTTACCGCAGTCTTGGCGGTTTTATTTTCTGTTTGATTTTTGCTCATGTTTTTCATGGCTTCCTTTCTGTGGTTATTCATTGCGGTTTTGCACCGTTAATCATCTGTTCGCTCAATTTTAAAAATGTTCAGCGTATCCGCATCGGGGCAGGAAAAAACTGCTGTGCCGCTTGGCTGATTCGGGATTTCCCCGCCATAGCGCAAAATGTCAACATAAGGGAATGCTACGTGCATCGCCATTGGGCAAAGCTTGCCACGTTCGGTATCGAAATCAAAGCTATCACCGATTTTGTGACCTCTGTGGCAAGGCACATCACCTTTGCGGTCAACAAGGGTGATTGTGATTTTAGGTCTCTTCACTTTGTTGCTCCTTTCGCTGAAAAAGCCGCCGATTTTTCAGCAGCTTTTCACGTTTTTGGTTACGCTGAACTGTTACTTTGATAATTGGGAAAGAATGTTCCATTTCATTGCAAAGTCAATTGGATTTTTGGTTCTTTCACGATATGCAGAGGCTGCGGATTCCGACAGAATATAGACACTGCCATCGGGATAAAGAGCCATTTCTTCAATCATCGGAGGAACCTTGAGGGTGTCTACCTTTTGGCTTCTTGTGCAAAAGTAAAGCGGAACATCTGTTGAATTAATATCAACTGTTGATGTGGATTCTTTTGCCGTCACATCATTATAAACATAAATTTTTGAGTTGCTGACGCTTGTGACAGATGAAGTGAATGCAAACATTCCGTTTTGAAGCTTCGCCATACCCTGCACCTTGAGGTCGGTTGCGATTGTGTAATCAGGCGTAATGAAGTTTTCAGCATCGATTTTGTCGCTCTTAATGCCGAACCTTCCGTTTTCATCAAGCTCAAATGCGTTGCATCTTGCAAAGAAAATTTCTCCGCTTTTTGAAATTGTTTTGTGCGGTGATTTGATTACGCCGTCAACCGTTTTATCCTTGTATTCGCCGATGTACATAACATCATCACATACGTTTACATAGGAGCAGGTAACATCAGTGTAAAGCTCACCCTGAATCAATACGTAATCGTCATCATCTGCTGCAAGAATTTCGCCAAGTGAAAGAACATGAGTAACCGTTGTGGTTGCAACATAAACATTGTCTTTATAAACTGCAACACCGCCGAAATGGCCATATGCCTTGTTGCCCTTACTGCTGACTGCGCCAACGGATTTCACAAAATTGCCGTTGTTGTCAACAACAACAATTCTTGACGGCATGGTTTTGCCGTTGTAATAGCCTGAGACAAGGAATACCTGATGTGCTTCGTCAAAGAAGATTCCCTGCGGAACGAAGCCCTCCTGAAGTCCGGGGATTGTGAAGCCGTTTTCCATGTTAGCATAAAAATCTTTCAACTGACTGTCAGGTATGCATGAATCAAGAACCACCTTTGTTTGACTGAGCTTTGTTGAATCCTCAGTGTTGGGCGGCGTGATGACCATGTTCGAAGCTGTCAATGCAATGATAATTGCAGAAACTATCGCAAAAAACTTGTTTGCCAAATTGTTGAATGCGTCCATTGTGTTTTCTCCTTATCTTTTTGATGATATGATTATACTAAATAACAGCCAAACTATCAACAGTGATAATTACCAGTAATTTGCAGGTAAATTCGGCGTAATAACCAATAAATGAATTTAAGTCAATAAAACCGGAGATTGATTTTATTCTCATATTGTGGTAGAATGGGAAAACATGAAAAATTCAGCAAAGGAACGACTGATATACCAATGAAAAAATCCACAGTAACAATGGTTTGCATAATAATATTATTTTTTGCGGTGATAATTTCATTTGCGCTTCAGGGCGAAAACGGAACGCTTTTGAACGGCTTCGGACTGAAAGCAACAACGGCTGAACTTTCCATCGGCGATTACAGCGGATATTTCACAACGGAAAGTGAAAGCCTTGCATACATCGTTGACAGTGATATAACATTGGAAACTGAAACCGACGTCACCTATTCTGCAAACACACTCACATTTGAGCCAAGCTCAACGTTTGTTAAGCCGATTGGCAGAACAGTCTATCAAAGCGGCGAAAGATGGATGTCGATGTCCGGCAGTGGAATTGAATTCAACTGCGATGCCAACGCCGTTGAAATCACACTGCTCAGCGAAAATAATGCGTATATCACCAATAACCACAAGCCGAGAGTTGCAATTTTTGCCGATGACTGCCTTGTTTATGACATCTGCCTTGAAAAGAACGAAACCACGATTCACGTTGACCTTGAGCGCTTTTTGGGCAAAACAACCGTCAGCGTTGTTAAGCTTTCGGAATCCATGCACTCAAGCTGCGGCATTGGGCAGATTAAAGTTTTTGGTGAAAATGAGATTTCGCCAACAGCACAAAAGCCATTTAAAATTGAGTTTATCGGCGATTCCATCACCTGCGGATTCGGCATTGACGAGCCGAGAAGAAATGCAGGATTTTCAACAAGAACAGAAAACTTCGCCAAATCCTATGCTTACATCACAAGCAAAATGCTCGGCGCAGATTACAGTGCAGTTGCCTTTGCCGGCTATGGCGTTGCATCGGGCTACACAACCAGCGGCAGACGCAATGAAGACGCAACCATTTTCAAATACTATGACAAAGCCATCACCAACAAACAGTTTGACGAAACCGACCTGATTTCTGATGAATGGAACAGCGATGACTATGTACCCAACCTTGTTGTGATTAACCTTGGCACAAACGACGCTTCCTATTGCAAAACCATTGAGCGCAGAGCCGTGTTTGTCAGTGAATATAAGCGTCTGATTACCCTTGTTCGTGAGAAGAACCCGGATGCATATATTCTCTGCGTACTCGGCGACATGAACAATTCACTGTTCCCGTCAATTGAAACTGCAATTGATGAATATGTCATTGAAACCGCTGACAGCAAAATTTCAAGCACAAAAATTGATTTCAAAATGGGCGAAAACCCGGTTGTGATTTCAGGTCACCCGGGCGCTGAATCAAACTATATTGCCGCCAAGGATTTAGCTGATGAAATCATGAATCTTCGGTATGCCGGAAAGATTTAACTGACAATAATTACCTATATACACAATAAAAATCATGGATTGCCGTTTAGACAGTCCATGATTTTTTATTAGTATTTATATCTGCCCTCGGCAACTTTTTTCAGGTGAGCGCCATACGGCGATTTACCGTATTTCTCGGCACATTCAAGCAGTCTGTCTCTTGTTATCCAGCCTGCATTAAACGCAATCTCTTCAGGAGCTGAAATCATGACAGACTGGCTTCGCTCAACAATTCTGACAAAATCTGCTGCCTCATTCAGGCTTTCAACTGTACCCGTGTCGAGCCAGGCAAAACCTCTGCCAAGCAGCTTCACATTGAGGTTACCCTGCTGAAGATAAAGCAGATTCAGGTCGGTAATTTCAAGCTCGTTTCTTGCAGATGGCTTGACTTTTTTTGCTTTTTCGCAAACCGTGTTGTCATAAAAATACAGCCCTGTGACACAGTAATTAGACTTTGGCTGCTTCGGTTTTTCCTCAATTGAAACAACTTTTTCGTTTTCATCAAATTCAACAACGCCAAAGCGTTCTGGATCATCAACATAATAGCCGAAAATTGTTGAAATTCCTTTTTCTGCATCAGCAGCGGCACTTTTAAGCAGCTTGCTAAAGCCGTTACCATAAAAAATGTTATCGCCGAGCACCATTGCACACGCATCGTCACCAATGAAATCCTCACCGATGATAAAAGCTTGAGCAAGTCCATCGGGTGACGGCTGCTCAGCATAAGAAAGATTAATGCCGAAGTTGCTTCCGTCGCCTAAAAGACGCTCAAAGTTCGGCAAATCCGCAGGCGTGGAAATAATCAGTATATCCCTTATGCCTGCCATCATAAGCGTTGAAAGCGGATAAAAAATCATTGGCTTATCGTAAATCGGGAGTAATTGCTTCGATGTTACCATTGTGATTGGATAGAGCCTTGTTCCCGAACCACCTGCAAGAATAATTCCTTTCATGCTTTTCCCCTTTTCTTATTTGTTGTTATATTCAGCCGTTTGAAGCACATTGCGGCAACAGAAAATGATGATTCCTGCCATCACAACATTCACTGCCGACATAATTATAAACGTAATTGACGGAATAACATACACTGTGACCGCCATCACCGCATAAATTGCGATTGACGGCACACAGGCCAGCATTGCAATGAAAATATACAAAAACATAATCAGCACCTTGTTTCCACCGTTGCCGAAAAATCGCTGCAAAATCAGATTGACACCGATAAACAGGAATCCAAAACTTATTTTCGCCAAAATCAGGCCGATAATATCGCCGACTGTGCATTCTGCAAGAAAATAAATCGGAACAAAGGTCACAATGCTTTCTGCAACC
>JAMPAE010000256.1 GCA_023667385.1 Ruminococcus sp. | reverse complement strand
ATATGAAAACGTATTCCTTCCGCTGCTCAACGCATTCGGCCTTGATGCAATCCTTGATTATGTATACACAACCAAGGATTCAGACGGAAAGCTCATTGCTGACACCATCAATGAAGGCAAGGCAGATAAGGATAAGCTTCCGAGAAGTCTTATGACGCCTGAAGAATATTACAGCTATATCTATAAAGATGGCGTATTTGATAAGCAGGGCATGGGCGACGCAGTTAAGATTATCATTAACAATGTCTTCAACTTCCTTGAAATTCTCCTCACCTGCCCGGTATCAACACTTTCAGTTGCACTTCCGACACTTTCATATTTCATCTATGGTGACGGTCTGACAACATTGATTTCAAACCTTCTCATTCCTGTTACAACCCTGACAGACAGACTCAAGGAGATCATTGCACTTGACATCAACTCACTTGCATCAGGTCTTATTGATATGCTTGCAACAGGTTCTTGGGAATCATTCCAGGAAGCACTTCAGAGCTATGTAACAGTTAATGAAGAAACCGGTGAAATTGTTGTTAACGAAGTTGCGGCAAAATCACTCACAGATTCACTTCTCAGCTTCCTTGGTTCAATTGAATTTGACCTTTCATCAATTCTTGCTCCGAAGGATACTGAAATTACTGAAGAAAATAAAGATCAGTATAAATATGGTCTTGTTCTTTTCCTCAACAAGGATGCTGAACTTGAAGCAAAGCAGCTCATTGCTGACGGCAATGAAGACGAAGCACGCAAAGTTCGTGGCGGCGCAATCAAAGATTTCTTCAAGTCAATTGCTGCCCTTGGTGATGAGGAAGAAAGCAGCCCGATTCTTGATAAAAACAAGCGTGTTGCAATTGACAACAAGGGTCAGGTAAAAGTAAGCAAGGCAGAAATTCTGATGTTTGTTCTTGAGTTTGCATTCAAGAACACGACCCTCAAAGAAGTTCTCGGCTCAATCCTCGGATATGACATCACTGATAAAAACGGTGACGATGCTGAACTTCTTGATCAGATCATCACAAACGTATTCAACAATCCTGACGCACTTGTTGAAGTAATCGTTGATCTTCTGACAAAATATGATGTTAAACCTCAGCTCGATGTTAAACTCATTGACGTTGAAAACGAAACTCATGCTGAATTCTATGAAGATGCAGGTTATGAATCACATGAAGCAGTTCTTGAAGCAATTGCTAACGGCGAAGATGTTTCTGAGCTTTCACGTGTTAAGACTTCACTTGCAATTGATAACCTCGATGCACTTGTTGGCACAATACTCAACATTTTCAAAGAGCAGCTCACAACTCAGGATGATCCTGCAACACCTGATAAGGATGAAACAGGTCTCCTTGCTAAGATTGGTCTCACCGCTGATGATAACATCACACTCAAAGCAGCAGTAGACGCACTTCTCAAAAACTTTGTTTATAAAGATGATACCCTCAACGGTCTCATGAGCACTCTTGTTAATGCTCTCGGCTCCGGCAATATGTCTCAGATGGTTAACATCATTGTAACAGTTCTTGAAGGCGCAGGCTATTCACTCACTCCGCAAACATTCGCTAAGAACGTTCCGGCACTTAAGGACGTTATCGGTGATGCGAAGAAGTGGAGCCAGGTTGCAAAAGCAAACCTTGAATATGTCTACAGCTATAAAGACGGCGAAAACACTGTAAATGTTTACAGCAAAAACGCTGACGAAACAAAAATTGACGGCCACGCAGTAACTCCGGTTTACGAGCAGGCTAAGGACAAAGACGGTAACGCTCTTTGGGAAGATGAAGATCAAACCATTCCGGTTTACTCAACAACACGTGCACGTTCAGCCCGCATCCATGCAACATGGGGCATTGAAAAACGTGATCAGTTCATTGACACTGTTTGGTCACTCATCAAACCGCTTGCAAGCATCTTTGAAGTTCTTCTCACCGGCGGCAACCTCACAATTTATGAAAAAGTTAACATTCGTGGTCTTGAAGGTTATAAGGGCGTTATTCTTCCGCTCTTCAATGCACTTGCAATCAGCAAGCTCAACACTGTTAAGGATAAAGACGGTAACCAGACTCCTTATCTTGAAACCTTCTATGACAACTATGAAGACTTTGAAAAGGCAGTTTACGGTGAAGACGCAGTCAGAGGAAATGAAGATGACAACCTCAAGCTTCTCCTCACAACAATCACAGATGCTGTTTTCGCATTTGTTGATTCACTCTGTGACAGACCGGTTTCAACTCTTGCAACAATTCTTCCGTATCTTGCACGTTTCATCGCAAGTGACGGCATTGATGCAATCCTTGAAAACCTCCTTGCACCAATCACAACAATCACAGAAAAGATCAGCGTAATTTACAATATTGATCTTCTCAAGATGATTAAGGATCTGCTTAGAAACGTTGTTAAGACTGCTAACGAAGAAGCAGGTGCAGCAACAGTAAGCTATAATGATCCTACAGAACAGGCAGCACCGGCTGCAATGCTTGCTGCATATGCACTGAGCATAATTGAAGAAAATGAAACAGGTATTTCTGATGGTTCAGCATCAGTTGGTGAAGTGTTTGCTCTCAATGCAATTGCTCCGGCATTCAACGATGCAATTGAGCCTCAGGCTGATGCACGTGACACAGACTTCACATTCCTTGACATCATTTGGGATATTCTCAGAAACGTTAAGATTAACGGTGTAGCACTCAGCTCAATTGTCAGCGACACACTCTTTGTTGACCTTGCTTCGTGCGCATGGATGCCTGAACACGGCAGCTACGTTCTTGAAGCAAACATCGACGACGGCAAGCGTGGCGGCTCAATTGAAAGAATCGCAGCAACTGAATATACAGTTGACCGTGAAACCGTTCTTCTGAAAGTTCTTGACTGGGTAGTATTCAATGACGGTATCCGTGATCTTGTTGGCGGACTCATCAATGTTGACTTCAGCAAGATGGGTGAGCTTACAGAAGAAGATACCAACTACCTGCTCACAGTTTTCCTCTATGGTGTATTCGATGACGCAACCGCAGTTGAACGACTTGTTATTGACTTGCTTTCATGGTATGACGT
>JAMPAE010000255.1 GCA_023667385.1 Ruminococcus sp. | reverse complement strand
CTTCATATATTGCGTATCCTCGCTTGGTGTGACAGGAGTCAGAACCAGCATCAGTGAATCAGCAGGCGAAATTGCAAAGCAGGTGAAAAAATATACCGATACTCCGGCTGCAATCGGCTTTGGCATTTCCACTCCCGAACAGGCACGTGAAATGGCTCAGTTTGCCGATGGCGTCATTGTTGGTTCAGCCATTGTCAAAATTGTTGCACAGCATGGCAAGGAAAGCCCGAAGTATGTTGGTGAATATGTGAAATCAATGAAAGATGCAATCAGAAATATGTAATTTTAAATTAAGGCAGTTCATCAGTGGGCTGCTTTGTTTTGCGGTATGCGTCTTAGATTGTGCATCCGTTTTAAACGCATGACCGCACAGGAGGCAAAAGCAATGCAGACGATTGATCAGGCACTCGATAAGCTTCAAAATTCGGCTTTTCGTGCAAAGTTTCATCTCACGGAAAAAGACAAGGCTTACATACGCCGAAAAGGCATGGACACAATCAGAAGCCATGCGGCTGATTTTGTTCACTCAAGGCTTGCACCTGCCGAAATCCCAAACGACGGAAAGCAAACGCCAATGAGAGGTCACCCTGTTTTTGTTGCTCAGCACGCCTGTGCCTGCTGCTGTCGTGGCTGCCTTAATAAGTGGTATAAAGTGCCGAAAGGAAAACAGCTTAGCAATGTTCAGCAGGAAAAAATTGTTAATTTGCTCATGGCATGGATAGAGCGGCAAATGAAGGAATAAATTAAACTGCGCAAAGCGCATATAATAGCAGAGGAAAGAAAATGAAAATTTTAGTTGATGCTGATGCGTGCCCTGTTGTGGGAATTGTTGAAAAAATTGCAAAAAGCCACGGTGTATCGGTGAAGCTGTTTTGCGACACGAACCATGTGCTGCGCTCGGACTACAGCGAAGTGAGAACCGTTGGCGCAGGGGCGGACGCAGTTGACTTTGTGCTTGCCAATGAATGCAAAAAAGGCGACATTGTTGTCACGCAGGATTACGGCGTTGCGGCAATGATTCTTTCAAAGGGAGCATACGGAATCCATCAAAGCGGCAAAATTTACACGAATGACAACATTGAACTGATGCTTGCAGAACGATACATGGCAAAAAAGGCAAGAATGTCAAGCGCAAAAAATCACCTGAAGGGGCCCAAAAAGCGTACTGCACAGGACGATAAACACTTTTCTGATGCATTGGAAAAATTAATTTCGGAAGCTGTGAAAACGGCAGAAAATAATTGCTGACTTCAACAAAAATGCAGGCGTTTGCGGCAATATTTTATGCGTTTTGTTATATTTTCATTCGGACGTGATTTTTCCTTGCAATTGGGCTCAAAAGATGTTAATATTAGTTTGACTGAGCGAACGGCGTTCAGTCTGATTATGTAAATGAATAATTAATTATATAGTCGGCAGTGATGAACATTGCTGCTGAAGAATTTGAATTTTCAGGAGGTATTTTCTATGACAAACTTTCCCCAGTGGGATGGATTTGAAGGCAGACTTTGGAAAGAAGAAATAAACACACGTGATTTTATTAATAAGAACTATAAACCATATGACGGAGATTCTTCATTCCTTGTCGGTCCAACAGAAGCGACTGATAAGCTTTGGGGAATCCTTAAAGAGCTTCAAAAGAAAGAGCGTGCAAACAACGGTATTCTTGACATGGAAACCGAGGTTGTTTCAACCCTCACTTCATATGGTCCCGGTTACATCAGCGAAGAAACAAAGGACCTTGAGCAAATTGTCGGTCTTCAAACAGATAAGCCTCTCAAGCGTGCATTTATGCCGTTTGGCGGAATCAAAATGGCAGAGCAGGCATGCACAACAAACGGCTATACTCCGAGCGAGGAGCTTCACAAAATTTTCACTGAATACAGCAGAACTCACAACCAGGCTGTTTTTGATGCCTACACACCTGAAATGAAAAAGGCTCGCCACAATAAGATTATCACAGGACTTCCCGATACTTACGGCCGTGGCAGAATCGTCGGCGACTATCGTCGTGTTGCACTTTACGGCATTGATTTTCTCATTGAATCAAAAATGGAAGACCTTGCAAACTGCGGTGACGGAACAATGACCGATGAGGTTATCCGCCTCAGAGAAGAAATCGCAAGGCAGATTGCAGCCCTCAAAGACATGAAAAAAATGGCTGAGATTTATGGCTTTGACATTTCAAAGCCTGCTTCAAACGCAAAAGAGGCTGCTCAGTGGCTCTATTTCGGCTATCTTGCCGCAATCAAAACTCAAAACGGCGCAGCAATGAGCGTTGGCCGTGTTTCAACCTTCCTCGACATCTACATTCAGCGTGACCTTGAAAAGGGTATCATCACTGAAAGTCAGGCTCAGGAAATCATTGACCACATGGTCATGAAATTCCGCATGGTTAAGTTTGCCCGTATCCCGTCATATAATCAGTTGTTCAGCGGCGACCCTGTTTGGGCAACGCTTGAAGTCGGCGGCATCGGCGTTGACGGACGCTCAATGGTAACAAAAACCGACTATCGTTTCCTGCACACACTTGAAAACATGGGTCCGTCACCTGAACCGAACCTCACCGTGCTTTATTCAAGCGCACTTCCCGAAAACTTCAAGAGATATGCTGCTGAAATTTCAATCAGAACAAGCTCAATTCAATATGAAAACGATGACGTCATGAAGCCTGTTTGGGGCGATGACTATTCAATCTGCTGCTGCGTTTCTGCAACACAAACAGGCAAGGAAATGCAGTTCTTCGGCGCACGTGCAAACCTTGCAAAGTGCCTGCTTTATGCAATCAACGGCGGCGTTGACGTTAAAACCCGTGAGCAGTGCGGCCCTGCATACGCACCAATCACAAGTGAATATCTTGACTATGACGAGGTAATTGCGAAATATGAAGTTATGATGGATTGGCTTGCAGGTCTTTATGTAAATGTCCTCAACCTGATTCAGTATATGCACGATAAATATTACTATGAAGCAGCCGAGATGGCTCTTGTTGATAGTGATGTTCGCCGTACTTTTGCAACAGGTATTGCAGGCTTTTCTCATGTTGTTGA
>JAMPAE010000254.1 GCA_023667385.1 Ruminococcus sp. | reverse complement strand
ATAAGTGTAAATTTCGTTGCCGAAGAACTCCTGAACAGATTTGATGATTTCTGCGGCTTCTTCAGTGCCGATGTCACCCGCCGAATAATCCACCATGGTTTTATCCTCATAGTTCGGCTCATCGGAAAGCGTAACAAGGTTACATCTGAGGGTAACATCGTCGTCACCAAGCTTTACGCCGATGCTGACGGCTTCAAGCGGAGAACGACCTGTGTAATATTTCTTCGGGTCGAAGCCCATGACACTCATGTTTGCAACGTCGCTGCCGGGTTTAAGTCCATCGGCAACAGTTTTAACAAGACCAACCTCACTTTTTTTTGCAAGAGCATCAAAGTTCGGCTTTTTTGCGCACATCATCGGAGTTTTTCCGTCAAGCGCAGGAACGGGATAGTCTGCCATTCCGTCATAAAGAACAACAACATATTTCATTATAATCAAATCCTTTCGCTGATTTAAAATCGCATCTTAATAAAGCAATGTCACTTCTTACTTTTTGTAAATCATAACACATCAGCGTGTTTTTTTCAATGAGTTTTTGAAATTCAGGTGAAAAAACAGCGGCACAACATTTGCTGCACCGCTGTTAATTTTATTTTTTGAAAAGCAAATTTGTCAAAAGCTTTATCCATTTAATAACTGATTTAATCAGTGTGAAAAGCTTTGCATAAGGATTTTCAGGCTTTTCATATGTATTGTCCTGATTCCAGAAATAAGTATTGCAGTTTTCCTCGGTCATCGGTGACATTGTTTTGGTTTCATTGTCATATACCATGAACTGGGTTGAATCGGTGTCATCAATGGTGATTTGCTTTTCAGCCGTTGCAACACGCCAAAGCAGGGTTTCTTCCTGACTTGTCCAGTTTGAATGTGAAGCACCCTTGACAAACCATGTGTAATCGGGGAACTGGCAGGTTGAAGCGTCAATCTGCTTATCGGGAGAAATATACTTGCCCATGCCCTCAGCAACTCTTTGAGCAATATATTTATCGCTGAGTGTGCCGTATACCTTTGCAGTTGTTGCACCGAGAGACGCTTTTGTGACAGATGCAAACTGATCGCCGATTTCATCACGTGATTCAACAACAGGTGCAATCTGACAGCCGTATTTTGCCATAATACCGAGGTTTACATCGTTTTCTTTAATCTGATTGAACAATTCAGGCAGCTTTTGACGGACGTTTACATCATAATTATCAAGCTTTGCAATAAGCCCTGCATACTCTTGCCTTTTTTCACTGCCCTCAGGGCCGAAAACATATTCGAGTGCATCCTGATAATCCTCAGCAGCAACGCCTGACCAATAGCTCGGCCATGTGAAGAAAGTTGAAAGCGAAAGCGCTGATGTTACACCGTGAACAAGCTTGTAATAAAGCTTTTCTTTAACTGCGCCCGTGAGTGCGTCAACAGCTCCGCTTTTTGAAAGCAGGTCAACAGTTGCAGTGATGAACTCGTTAACGCTGAACAGACCGAAGCCGTCACAGTCCATGAGGAATCTGTTGATTGCGTCAGCATCAATTTTGAACTTGCCGCTGATTGTTTGGCTCAAAAGCTCAGCGCCGTTAACAACTGAACCGTCAAATGTAATTCCGCAAATGTCATCTGTTCCGTATTTTGCAACATATGCCATTGTGATTGATGAGCCGAGGCAGCTTGCCATGATTCCAACCTTATCGGAATTTGTGACCTTTTTAACAGCTTTGATATATTCATTGAACTTATCCGCTGTTTCCATCGGGTCAAGACGCCAGTCATATTCAAAGAAATATGTCCAAATATTGTAGTTTCCGTTACGGTCTTTTTTATCGTGGGTCATTGCATATTCAACTTTGGCACGTGACTCTGCACCAAGACCTGTGCCTTTGACAGGCTCGCCGTCCGGGTTGAGGAGAGTATCGCCGAAAAGCTCACTTATTTCTTTTTGAAGGTTTTTATAGTAGTTATCCCACTTATCCTGTGCAATACCCTCAATGATAAAAGGAAGCAGAACATTTGCAATTGATTTATAGATCTCGCTGTTATCGGAATCTTCATCATCACCGCCGAACCTGCCAAGCAGGTCTTTATAGTGCAGAAGCTTTTCGCCGGTTTCGTTGTTATAGAGTGCAACACCGTCACCGGAAATTCTGACAACGGGGATGTTTTTTCTGATTCCCGTGCCTGTGAAAGTTTCTGCAACAGCAAAAGCAGGAATCGCCAATGAGAACATCATGACTAACGCCAAAAGAACAGAGAGTGCTTTTTTCATAAAAAATCATCCTATCTTCGTATATTTTGATTTATTATATTACAAACAGATATAATCTTTTTTTGTTTTGGGAATTTTGAAGGAATTTTTTAACATTTTCGCATAAAAATAACAGCACATCTTGTATAAAGTAAAAAAAAGCGGCACAACATTTGCTGCGCCGCTTGGGACTTTCATTGTTTCACACCGAAACAGCAACCGCTGTCAGTTCCAGCACTGCCATGCACTCACTGCCGTTTTTGGTGATGATGAAATCGCCGCCGTATTTCTTTGCGATGTCATCAATGATGGACATTCCGAATCCGTGATTTTTCTTGTCTTTTTTGCTCGTTTTTGTTTTCTTGCTTATCGCTTTTTCGGCTGCGATGCTGTTTGTTGTTGAAATGTAAATTTTGCCGCTGTCACTGCTGATTTTGAAGCTGACAAACTTGTTTTCGGCAACATCCTTCTGCGCTTCAATTGCATTGTCAAGCATATTGCAAATTCCACGGCAGAGGTCAACCTCCTCAATGCCTGTGTCGGCAGAGATTTGGATGCTTTGCTCAAAGTTGATACCTGCCGACTCGCACTCAGCTTTCTTTGCGGAAACAATGGCGTTGATGAGCTCGTTCGGGCAATATGAAGCGATTTTCAGGTTTTCCGCACGTTGCTTCAAGCCCTCAAACAGCTTCATCGCCTCGCCTGTTTCGTCGCCGTCTGTATGATAGATAATATTATAAACGCTTTGCAGGATGTTGTTCAAATCGTGCCTGATTTTGTGCATTTCAATTGCATTTTCCCTGATGTCTGAATAATATTTATAGTTTAT
>JAMPAE010000253.1 GCA_023667385.1 Ruminococcus sp. | reverse complement strand
TTGTAAGCTCTCTTGTTGGACAGTTTTCGATGATGTCGAACGGTGGGGTTTCACTTTCACCGAGTATACGCAAATCACTGACGTCAATTTCAATTTCACCTGTTGGAATTTCAAGGTTCTTTGATGAACGCTCACGAACCACACCCTTTGCCATGAGAACATATTCGCTTCTGACTGTAAACGCATTTTCAAAAACACTTCTGTCGGTGTTATCATCAAAGGCAAGCTGAACGATGCCCGTTCTGTCACGCAAATCAACAAAAATCAGTGCACCAAGGTCACGCTGCTTTTGCACCCAGCCGGCAACAACAACCTCCCTGCCAATGTCTTTTGCGGTGAAGGTGCCACAATAGTCCGTTCTTTTCAGTCCGCTCATTGTATCCATATCTTTATCTCTCCTTAATTAAAACAAATTTCCGCCGAGGATTGAGTTGATGTCCATTGTTTCGTCAAGCTTCATATCTTCAAAAGATTTGAGGCTTTCGCTGATTGAAAGGCGCATGAAATCACCCTCAAATGAATCAAGTGACATCTCAGTTTCTTCGCCTGTCTGCATATTTTTGAGCTTAACGTTTTTGCTTTCAAGCTCGCTGTCGCCAAGCACCATTGTGAATTTTGCGCCAAGCTTGTTGGCATATTTCATCTGCGCTTTCACAGAACGTCCGACAACATCAAATTCCGCATGGATTCCGTCATTTCGCAGTGAAGCTGCAAGCCTTGCCGCTTCGGTGAGTGCGTTATCACCCATTGAAGCAATGTAAATATCGCACTTATCAACTTCGGGATAAGGCAAGCCCTGCTTTTCAATCAGGAGCATCAACCTTTCAAGTCCCATACCGAAGCCGAGCGCCGGTGTGTGCGGTCCGCCTATTTCTTCAACCAAGCCGTCATAGCGTCCGCCGCCGCAAACTGTGCCCTGGGCGCCGATTTCGGTTGATACGAACTCGAAAACGGTGCGAGTGTAATAATCAAGGCCACGAACGATGGACGGATTAACCTCAAACGCAATGTCCATCGCCTTGAGGAAATGCTGAACCTTTTCAAAATGATCACGACAATCATCGCAAAGATAATCTGTAACCTTTGGTGCGCCTGATGCAATTTCAGAGCAAATCGGACTTTTACAGTCAAGAATTCTCATCGGGTTGCGCTCAAGCCTATCCCGGCAGGTACCGCAAAGCTCATCCTTGCGTCCCTCAAAATAATCGTGCAGAGCTTTGTGATAATCTGCACGGCACTTCGGGCAGCCGATTGAATTGATTTCAAGCTTCAAGCCTCTTACTCCAAGAAATTTGAAAATTTCATTTGCAACCGAAATCACCTCAGCATCAGCGGCCGATGAACCCGCACCGAGGCATTCAATGCCGAACTGATGGAACTCACGAAGTCTGCCCGCCTGTGGCTTTTCATAGCGATAGCAGGATGTGAGATAGCACATTTTCTGCGGCATCGGCTCGTTATATAAACCGTGCTCAAGATAAGAACGAACTGCACCGGCAGTGCCCTCAGGTCGAAGTGTGATTGAACGCTCACCCTTATCGTTGAAAGTATACATTTCCTTTTGCACAACGTCAGTGGTATCACCAACACTGCGCTGAAAAAGTTCTGTATGTTCAAAAACGGGAGTTCTGATTTCATGGAAACCGAATTTTTCCGCAACCTCAAGGCAGGTGTGCTCAATAAATTGGTTCTTATAGCTTTCGGCAGGCAGAACGTCCTGCGTGCCTTTAATTGATTTTGTGACTAATGCCATTAATTTTACCTCCTAAAAATAAAACAGCGCCGCCATCCCTGTTAAACCAAAGGGATGAAGCGGACGCTCCACGGTACCACCCTGTTTGGGCGAAAAAATCGCCCCACTCTTCTTGCTTTAACGCAGCAAACGGACTTTCGTCAGCTCGTGAATGTCTTCACCTTTTTGTTTGTGCAGGATAATCACAGCAAGCATATCCCTCTCTGAGCACCGAAAAAAGCTACTCTTTTCAGTCATCGCCTTTATTTTATTCAGTTTTTCGGGTTAACAATATATCTCCAATCGAGGTCGCCCCTCTCAAGTGCATGGATGAGAGCTTCTGCGGTTGCAATGTTCGTTGCAATCGGAACGTTGTGAACATCGCATAATCTGAGCAGGTTTGCTTCGTTCGGCTCGTTTGGCTTTGCGTTTAGCGGATCACGGAAAAACAACAATAAGTCGATTTCGTTGCAGGCAATTCTTGATGCAATCTGTTCATCGCCGCCGTGATAACCGGTTAAAAATCTCATAATATTAAGACCGGTCGCTTCGCTGACCATTTTACCTGTTGTTCCTGTCGCACATAGGCTGTGCTTACTCAATGTTCCGCAATAAGCTATGCAAAAGTGTGTCATAAGTTCTTTTTTTGCGTCGTGTGCAATAAGTGCAATGTTCATGGCTGATTCCTCCTTCGTACATTCATTTTGAGATAATTGAAATCGCTGAAATAAACGCATGGGAAAATTTTACTTTGAAAGTGGTGAAACTTTACTAATATAGATAATAGCAGAAAATTATGAATAAAGCAAGCCCTTGAATCCAAAAAAACAACATTTTTAATCTTTTGTCTAAAACATTTAAAATTTCAGTGGTATATCATAACCGGAAATTCTGCCTGCAATGTTTTTGAATGCTTTATAAGATGTTTGTCCTTTTTTATAAATCGAGCCGCCGCCCATTGAAGAAAAGCGGATTGCCTTATCTTCAGGGATAACGCCGATGAGCTGAACCTCCGTGCGGTCAATGACAGTATCAAAATTCAAAAATCTGCTTTTGAGAATGTCACGCTTAACAACACGGTTGATGATCAATCGCACATCTGTGATGCCGTATTTTCTCATTTCATCTGCTGCTGTGCAAACACTTCTGACACAAACTGCATCCGGCGTGGAAACCACAATGCCTCTGTCGGCGGCGATACACGCAAGAACGAAGCCCAAATCTGTGCCTGCCGGTGAATCGAGCAATATGTAATCGAAGCTTTTATCAAGAAGCGACATGAGAACCCGCATTTTTTTGATTGTGACACCCCTGAAATTGCG
>JAMPAE010000252.1 GCA_023667385.1 Ruminococcus sp. | reverse complement strand
TGCTTATAAAGAACCTCATTGACCAAAGACGACTTACCGGAACCGGAAACACCTGTTACGCAAACAAGTTTTCCAAGCGGTATTTCAACATCAATGTTTCTCAGGTTGTTGTGAGAAGCCTTGTGAATTTTCAGTGATTTGCCGTTGCCGCTTCGCCTTGTTTCAGGAACAGGGATTTTCTTTTTACCGCTCAGATACTGCCCTGTCAAGGATTCTTCGCAATTCATGATGTCCTGAACAGTACCTTGGCAAACGATGTTACCGCCGTTTACACCTGCACCCGGACCGACGTCGATAATGTAATCAGCTTCATACATCGTGTCTTCATCATGCTCAACAACAATCAGCGTGTTGCCGAGGTCACGCAGGTTTTTAAGCGTATCAATCAGCTTTGCGTTGTCACGCTGGTGCAGACCGATGCTCGGCTCATCAAGGATATATAAAACACCGATAAGCGATGTGCCAAGCTGGGTTGCAAGCCTGATGCGCTGACTTTCGCCACCTGAAAGTGTACCTGCGGAGCGAGCCAATGTGATGTAAGTCAAACCAACGCTTGCAAGGAAAGAAAGCCTGCTGCTGATTTCCCTGATTATAAGGTTACCAATCATCATTTCACGCTCACTGAGCTTTGACGGGAGTTTGGAGATGAACTCGTTTGCTTCCTCAATTGACATTCGTGAAACTTCGTCAATGTTTTTGCCGCATACGGTTACACTGAGTGCTTCTTTGCTCAGCCTTGCACCGCCGCAATCGGGGCAGCTTTCGGTTGTCATGAGCTGTTCAATTTCGGCTCGTGAGGCTTCACTTGAGGATTCTTCATATCTGCGCTTGAGATTGTTTATCACGCCCTCAAAATCAGTGTAATACACACCGCCGCCAAACGAGGTTGGGCGTTCCATTTTCATTTTTTCGCCGTTTGTGCCGTAAAGAATTGCGTTATATGCCTTTTTTGGCAAATCTTTCATTGGGGTATCGAGCGTGAAGCCGTATTTTTTGCCGAGCGCAGAATAATACATATGCGCAATTGAACCGGGAGAAATGTTGCCCCAGCCATGAGCGTTGATTGCCCCCTGATTAATTGAGAGATTCTTATTCGGAACTACCAGCTTTTCCGATATTTCCATGAAAACGCCGAGACCTGAACATTTTTTGCACGCACCAAACGGATTGTTGAACGAGAACATTCTCGGAGTCAGCTCATCAAAACTGATACCGTGCTCCGGGCAGGCATAATTAAGCGAATAAAGCTGCTCGTTGCCGTCTGTGAAATCAACAATCAGCAAGCCGTTTGAAAGCTTGGTTGCCGTTTCAACGGAATCTGCAAGGCGGGATTCGATGCCCTCTTTCATAACGAGACGGTCAACGATGACCTCGATGTTGTGCTTTTTGTTTTTTTCAAGCTTGATCTGCTCCGAAAGATCATAGATTATGCCGTCGATACGCACTCTGACAAAGCCGGATTTTCTGATTTGCTCAAGCTCTTTGACAAACTCGCCTTTTTTGCCTTTTGCAATCGGCGAAAGCAACTGAAACTTTGTGCGCTCGGGAAGCTTGCAGATTTGTTCAACGATTTGGTCAATTGTCTGCGGTTTGATTTCCCTGCCGCAAACAGTGCAGTGAGGGATACCGATTCTGGCATAAAGCAAACGCAGATAATCATAGATTTCCGTGATTGTGCCAACGGTTGAACGTGGATTTTTTGATGTTGTTTTCTGATCAATTGAAATTGCGGGAGAAAGCCCGTCAATATAGTCAACGTCGGGCTTTTCCATTTGACCGAGGAACATCCTTGCATAAGATGACAGCGACTCAACATAGCGACGCTGACCCTCGGCATAAATTGTGTCAAACGCAAGGGAGGATTTACCTGAACCTGAAAGCCCGGTGAAAACCACAAGCTTATCACGTGGAATTGTGACGTCAACGTTTTTGAGATTATGCTCTCTCGCACCTTTTATAAATATATTTTTAGCAGCCATAATTTCACCATTTTACTTTATTGATTTCAGCTTTTCTATTCTATCTCTGAGATATGCAGCGTGCTCAAATTCAAGCAGCTTTGCGGCTTCTCGCATTTCGGCGGTGAGCTGACGAATCATCTTTTCCTTTTCAATGCGTGAAAGGCGTTTGAATTCATCCTCACCGTCTGTTGCTTTGCCTGAAATTTCAATCACATCATGCACCTGCTTGATGATTGTTTCAGGGATGATACCATGTTCTTCGTTATATTTTTGCTGAATTGCACGCCTGCGATTGGTTTCGGAAATTGCTCGCTCCATTGACGGTGTTACGCAATCGGCATACATGATGACCTCACCGTGAGCGTTTCTTGCCGCCCTTCCGATTGTTTGCACAAGTGACGTTTCGGAGCGCAGGAAGCCTTCCTTATCTGCATCAAGAATTGCAACAAGCGAAACTTCGGGAATATCCAGCCCCTCACGCAACAGGTTGATTCCGACAAGCACGTCATATTCACCGAGACGCAGCTCACGAATGATTTTCATTCGCTCAATCGTATCAATATCATGGTGCATATAGCGCACCTTGATGTCGAAATTTTCAAGGTAATCAGTCAAAGATTCAGCCATTTTCTTTGTGAGCGTTGTAATCAGCACTCGCTCGCCCTTTTCGGTGCGCAGGTTGATTTCACTGACAAGGTCGTCAATCTGACCCTCTGTGGGCTTAACTGTAATCAACGGATCAAGCAAGCCTGTTGGTCTGATTACCTGCTCAACAATCTGTGAGCTTTTTTCTTTTTCAAGATCGCCGGGAGTTGCACTGACAAAAATTTTCTGCCCGACTATATCATAAAATTCATCAAACATCAACGGTCTGTTGTCATAAGCTGACGGCAGACGAAAGCCGAAATTAATCAGGCTTTCTTTTCGTGCTCTGTCGCCTGCATACATTGCCCTGACCTGCGGAAGTGTTACGTGCGATTCATCAACGAACAAAAGAAAATCATCCGGAAAATAGTGCAGCAGCGTGAACGGTCTGCTGCCCGGTTCTCTGCCGGACATGATTCTTGAATAGTTTTCAATGCCCTTGCAAAAGCCTGTTTCTTTCAGCATTTCAAGGTCGTATTTCGTGCGTTGGCTGAGGCGCTGGGCTTCGAGATATTTCTCATGC
>JAMPAE010000251.1 GCA_023667385.1 Ruminococcus sp. | reverse complement strand
AGACTCTGTAAAACTGCACTGGATCTGTCGCCGTAGTATCATTGCCATCATCAAGCGAAATGTCGTCATCAATCCAGTTTCCGTTCTCGTCCTCACTCTTAGACTTAATTTTATAATTTCTGCCCTCAACAAGGGTTGACTTACATTTGCTCAAAAGCTCAACATCCTCGTCTGTTATATCATTGATGATTTCTTTCGGGAAACCTATGTCAAGCAGAGTTTGCCTTTGCTGCAATGATGCATCAATCATCAGGTCAGTAGCTTCACCGACGGTATGATTGAAACAAGCAATCAGCGAGCAAACAATGACAACAGTTGAAATCGCATAGACAATCACGGTTGTTTTGTTGCTTATCAATGGCTTCGACATCAGAAACTCATAGCCTACCTGCGGCAAAACTTCTTTGAGCTTATATATTGACCTGATGATCAAAAAAACAGCAACAATAAAAACAATAGCAACCCATGCAAAAAGCTCTCCGAGTCCGGCAAGAACAATCACAAACAGGAATGTTTCCCAAATCAAAGCAAAAAGAAACGGCGTTTGATGCTGAATAATTCCTGCCTTTTCAAACACTTTTTCAAAGCCAAAATGTAAGCTCAAAAACAGCGCAAGCATCAGTGCAGTTCCAATATACGGAGCACCATTGAATGAAGCTTCGTTAAGCGGTGTTGCAGATATAACATATGCGGCAAAATCGTGAATGAGATAAACCAGCGAAATTATCCACGAAGCGTGAAACCACTTGTTCTCTTTTTTCAGCGACCGAACTCCGCAATAAGTCAAAAGCAGACCGAGCGAGGGCAAAATATAGTTAAGCCCTGCAAAATTCAGTTGAAACATAAGCAGCAGCAATCCGCACGAAAGCAGCAAAATGCAATTTTTCCAAGGGTTAATTTCCGGTACTTTTTTTGAAACGCTTTCATCTGCCACAACGTCAGCAATGAAATCATCAAAAACATTGTCATTCATCAAAATACCCTCCCAACTCTTTGCGTAGTTTTTTTCTGATACGATAAAGTCTGCCCTCGGCGGCACGCAGTGAAATACCTGTTTCTGCGGCAATTTGCTCAACCGATTGCATGTAGTAATATTTTCTAAAAAGCAGATTTCTATCTGACAGCGAGAGCTTTTCGATTGCACGAGCAAGAATTTTTTTCTGCTCATTTTTCATCGCAAGCGATTCCGTGGTTTCTCCGTCAGGGGTACTTTCATCAAATTCATAATAATTGACTTGCTTCTTTTTCAGCTTAGTCACGGCTGTGTTTCTGGCGATTGCTGTCAACCACGAGCGAAACTCACCTTTTTGGGCGTCGAAGCTTTCAATGTTATCCCAAATTTTGCGGTAAATGTCGCTGACACATTCTTCAATGTCACAGTTATTGGAATTTATTGAGCGCACTATATACAAAATCATTTTACCATAGCTTTTTTCAAGCAAGCGCAGCCCCGCTTCATCATGTGCCCTCAGCAGGTCCAAAATCTCATTATCCAAGCAATCACCTTCAATCTTTCCCTCTTCACTTTAATATACTACGATTTCGACAAAAACACACGCAAAATGCAGAAAAACATCTTATAAATATGCAAAAAATAAGGACTGCGCTGAATGCAGCAGTCCTCAATTCTATTGTATTTTTATTTATCTGCCGAAGCCACCGAAATAATCATTGAAGAAATCCTCAAAGCTGCTTGCTCCGCCGTAGTTATAGCCTGATGCAGGAGTTGTTGTGACTTCTTCTTCAGTTGTTCCCCTGTCTTCAACAAGAGTGATTGTGACGTCGAACTTCGTGATTTTATAGGTATTGCTTTCAACTCTGCAAAGGTTGAGCGTGATTGAATCGCCAACGTTACCTGTGTTAATAAGGTCAAGCAGAGTGTCTGATGAGTCCATCGGTTTGCCGTTGACGCCAATGATAAGGTCGCCGACCTGGGCGTCAGTGTTTGCAATTGAGCTGTCGTTTGAGATGCCGGCAATGACAAGTGAACCTGACGGCAAGCCTTTGATTGCAACGACCATGCTGTAAAGTCTGTAGTCATTGACTGATGCATATTGGATGCCGAGCTTCGGTCTGTTTGGAACATAGCCATACTGAATAAGGTTGTCAACAATCGGTTTCACAATTGACATTGGAATTGCAAAGCCCATACCCTCATAATCGGTTGCGGCAATCTTTGATGAGTTGATGCCGATGACCTGACCCGCACTGTTAACAAGTGCACCGCCTGAGTTGCCGGGGTTGATTGCAGCGTTATGCTGAATGCAGGTCATGTTATATGTGTTATTGATTGAACGGTCAATTGCAGAAATGATTCCGTCTGTCATTGAACCGAAATATTCAGATCCGCCGGGGTTACCAATTGCATAAACGGTTTCGCCAACCTTGAGCGAGGTTGAATCACCAAACTCTGCAACAGGCAGGTCGGTTGCTTCAACTTTAACAACGCCGATGTCTGTTCTTTCGTCTGCGGCAACAAGCGTTGCGTCATATCTTTTGCCCTCAAGGGTGAGGATACCATAAGTTGCACCCTTTTCGTTGATTACGTGTGCGCAGGTGATGATGTAGGTATATTTGCCTGCTGAATCTGTGCCCATAACAACACCTGAGCCCTCGCCTGCAAGCTGACCGCTTTTATATGTCATAACACCGACAACACTCTTTCTTGCTTTTTCAGCAACCTCAACGGCTGAAAGCTGAGCAACGGTCGATTTATTTTCTGAATAAGGAACTGTTTCCGCAGAAGCAACAGTGGTTTGCTCACCAACTGCACCGTTTGCCTGTGCATCTGACGAAGACGTGGTGCCTGCCGGCAAATTCGGTGTGTTTGGCTTTTTTGCGATTGATGAGCCCAAAAGTGAAGCTGTAACCGCAACAATACCGACGATTACCGCAAGAACGATGATTATAGCAGCAACCTTTTTGCCTTTTGATGATTTTTTCACGGGCGGCGGAGTCGGTCTGCTGTAGTTATATTGCTGATTCGGCGTCTGCTGCCTGCCAAATTGATAGTAATTGTTTGAATCGGGCTGAGTCGGCTGCTGATTATAGCCACCGTTGTAGCTGTTATAGCCGCTCTGCTGGTTGTTTTGCTGTGAGTAGCCATAGTAATTGCCGTTTGAGTTTGATGAGTAC
>JAMPAE010000250.1 GCA_023667385.1 Ruminococcus sp. | reverse complement strand
ATTTTCCGCTTTTTTCGTCAATGGTGAAAATGCAGCCGTTAATCATGCGAGGGAGGCTGTCAGCAGTTTCAAACCTTGCAGGAAGGTTGGTTTTGAATTTGTTTATGACAATATCCTTGTCAACGCCGAGCACGCTTTCAACAGGACCGCACATTCCAACATCAGTGATATACCCCGTTCCGCCTGACAGAATGCATTCATCTGCCGTCTGCACATGTGTGTGCGTGCCGAAAAATGCCGATACTCTGCCATCGAGCATGAAGCCGAGCGCCTTTTTTTCAGATGTTGCTTCTGCGTGAAAATCAACAAGAATGATTTTGCAGCCGTCAACCTCTTTGAGTGCATCCTCGCAGGCATGAAACGGATTCGTCAGCGCCTCGGTATACATTGTTCCCATGAGGTTAATCACGGCAACACGGGTCCTTCCCATGTCAATGATGCCAACGCCTTTGCCCGGTGCACCAATCGGGTAGTTATACGGTCTGATAACATCCTCACGCTCATCAAGAAAGGAATAGACCTCATTTCTTCTGAATGAATGGTTTCCGCCGGTGATGAAATCAACGCCGCTTGAAAAAAGATAGGTTGCCGAATCGGGCGTGATACCGTTGCCTTTTGCGGAATTTTCACCGTTGGCAATGCACAAATCAATGCCCTTGAGCTTTTTCAGCGCAGGAAGCTTTTCCCGAACAAAATGACAGCCGCCCGTTGAAACAACATCGCCGAGAACAAGTATGTTCATAAGCTTCCTCCTCAGTTGATATATTCGCTTATGTCAAAATCATCATCGCTTGGGTAATAATCCCAGCCGTCATAATAGTTGCCCTCGTCTTTTTCCGAAGCCATTGGAATTTCCTCAATCACTTCAAGCTTTTTGCCTGCCATCCAAATTGACGGCGTGATGCGAAGTGTATATCCGCAGCCCGAAGGAGTCATCCATTCGTGAGCTTCCGCTTCAGGCAGCGCAAAATTTGCAAGCAAGGTCATGATGACGCCGCCGTGAGTGATGATGCAGGCGTTGTCTGTGCCGGTTTTGAGGATTCCGTCAACAATTTTTGCAAAGCAGTTGCAAATACGCTCGGAAAACTCAATGTTGCTTTCGCCAAACGGAGGCTTGACTCCGGGTTCACCTGCAAGCCATCTGTCAAAAAGCGGCTGCTTTTCATGAAGCTCGGCAGCATCCTTGCCCTCAAATTCACCAAAGTCATATTCAATAAGCTCTTTGATAATAATTGGTTCAGCATTCGGATAAATCAGTCTTGCAGTTTCAATGCATCTTTTAAGCGGGCTTGAAAACACAAACTGCGAATCAGGATAAATCATTTCACGTTTCATCTCTTCAATTTGTGTGATACCCTCGCTGCAAAGCGGAACATCCGTGTGTCCGATATAAAGTCCGTCAAGGTTGCCTGATGTGAGTCCGTGACGGATAATGTGAAGCTGATAGGTTTTCATAAATATATAACTCCTTTTGAGTTGTCTGTGGTATGCAGGGAAAAGTGGAATGAATCATCAGTTTTACCCGCATAGCAAAAAGCAAAATTAAAGTTTGGATTTATCTAATTATTATATCGCAAACAAAAATAAATTTCAACTAAAAGAGCATCAGAAGTTGAATTTTATGCTGTATAATTGTATAATAAATGCAATAAATCAGATTTTTTTCAGGAGAAAGCCATGCTTCAATTCATTATCGGCTCAAAAGGCTCAGGAAAAACGACGTATATACACAGCCTGCTTGGCTCACTTGTGCGAAACGAGGGGCTTCAAGCCATGCTCATTGTGCCAAAGCAGTTCACTTTTGAAAGTGACAAGGGCATCCTTGCCGAACTTGGTGCAAAGGATGGCTGCAATGTTGATGTGCTCAGCTTCACCCGCCTTGCGGATGTTGCTCAAAAGCAATATGGCGGAATCACAAAGCCGATTCTTGCCGACGGCGCAAACGCAATCATGATGAGCCTTGCCCTTGAAAGCGTGAAGGACAGACTGAAGTTTTTTTCAAAAAACTGCGGCAATTTTGCTTTTGTGAAAAAGCTGCTTGCCGAAGTTAAGCAGCTCAAGCAAAGCGTCATCACCGCAAAAGACCTTGAGCTTGCCGCAAAACGTCTGCCCGAAAGTATGCTCAGGGAAAAAATGCTTGAGACTGCGCTGATTTATGATGCCTATGATTCCATTGTTCAGCAGAGCTTTTTTGATGACAGTGATTTGCTGACGGCGGTTTATGAAATTCTGCTTGGCAGTGATTTTTTTGAAGGCAAGGTTGTTGCAATTGACGCTTTCAGCCGCTTTTCCGTGCAGGAGCTGAAACTCATTGAATGTATGCTCGTCAGCGCAAAGGATGTGTATATCACTGCCTGCACCGATGATGTTAATAATGCAGATGAATCAAGTGTGTTTGCCGCAGTGAACCGCACAGTCAGGCAAATTGCCGCAATTGCAAAAAAACACGGCGTTGCAGTGAGAAAGCCTGTTTTGCTGACAGATGAGGATGCAGGCTTCAAAACATATGACAATGCAGAGCTTGAGCATCTGGCAAAGAATCTGTATAATCCATCATTTGAACAATATCAAAATGAGGCTTCTGCCGTGACAATTTGCGCCGCACCGACAATTCGTGAGGAAAGCGATTTTGCCGCAAGACAGATTAAAATGCTCATGCGCACAGGGCAATACCGCTGCCGTGACATTGCTGTTGTATATCGTGGCGATGAAGCCTATGAAACCGAGCTTCGTCACAGCCTGAAAAAATACGGTGTGCCAATTTTCGAGGACAAGCGCCAGCCGATTGAAAATGAGCCGCTGATCATCGCTGTTCGGTCAATGCTTGCGGTTTTCGCTTCGGGTTTTTCAACGGATAATCTGATGCGATATGCAAAAACAGGGCTTGCGGGTGCATCAAGAGATGAAATTGCGCAGGTTGAAAATTATGCCGTTATGTGGAACTTTTCGGCAAAGGATTGGCTTCGTGAATGGACGGAAAATCCCGATGGATTCGGCAGCAAATTTGACGAGGAAAAAACTCAAAGGCTTGTTAACATCAACGAAACAAGGGAAAAGCTGATAAATCCGCTTGCTGCATTTTGCGAAAGCATGAAAACCGCAGACGGCAGGGAAGCGATGAAGCTCATTTATGAGT
>JAMPAE010000024.1 GCA_023667385.1 Ruminococcus sp. | reverse complement strand
TAAACAGCGTTGAAAGCTTGATTTTCTGCATGATGTCAAGGTACCAAACGTGGATTGCGCTTTTTGTGATTCTGTCAAGTGCGCTGAACGGCTCATCAAGCAGGGCAACACCTTCAGATGAAAGGTATGTCCTGAGCAGTGCGGCTCTCTGACGCATACCGCCCGACATTTCGGCAGGGTATTTTTTCTCATAGCCTGCAAGCCCGAACGTTTCAAAATAATCGGCAGCCTTTTTGCGGGCGTCCTTTTTCTTCATGCCTGATTTTATCACAAGAGGCAGTGAAACGTTGTCAAGCACAGTGTAATAGGGCAGCAGCAAATCTTTTTGCAGCATATAGCTGATTTCGCCCGGCTTGCCTGTAACATCGCTTCCGTTGAGGAAAACCTTGCCGCTGTTTGGCTCGGTTAAGCCTGAAATTACGTTGAACAGCGTTGTTTTTCCGCTTCCGCTCACGCCGAGCAGGCAAACAATCTCGTCCTCGTCAAGGTGAACAGAGATGTCCTCAATGATAATTTTATCATCAAAGCCTTTTGTGATTTTTTCTGTGACTAAATTTCCCATAGCTTATGAAAGGTAATCGTTGGTGAAGCCTGTGCCCGGTTTCAGTTCAACGTCAATGAGCTTGTTTTCCCAAAGCCATGAGTAAAAGCCGTCCCAACGTGCAGGGTCAATCACGCCCCAGCTTTCAGCGTCTGCAATATATTGATCGGCAATCCACTTCTGGCTTGCTGTCACAAGTTCAAGTGAATCATTGAGTGAACCTGTTGTGTCGCCCTCAACAAGGATTTTTGCCGCATCTTCGGGGTTTTCAATTGCATATTCATAGCCCTTTTTGGTTGCGGCAAGGAAAGCCTTTGCTGTTTCGGGGTCATTTTTGAGGAAATCGTTGTTGGCAATGATGATTGGTGAGTAATAGTCAAACACTTTGTCATAGCTGATGAAATCAAAATAGTCGAAATCGAAATCTTCTCTCAGCTCTGCTGAAATTCCGCCCCAGGCATAGAAAATCCAAATTGCGTCAACGTCTTTGTTTTTCAGTGCGCTTGCTTCGTCATAGATTTCTTCCTTAACAAGCTTAACCTTGCTGAAATCGCCGCCGTCTTTTTCCATGACGGTTTTGATGATTGCCTGCTCAATCGGGCTGTCCCATGTGTTATAGGTTTTGCCCTCAAGACCTTTCGGCGAGGTGATTCCGTCACCTTTTCTTGAAATGATGCCTGATGTGTTGTGCTGAAGAAGTGCTGCAACAGCGGTCACGTCAAGCGGCTGTTCCTGAGTGAAAGCCGGAGTGAGCGTATCCTGAAATTCAATTGCAAACTGTGCCTTGCCTGATGCGCACATCAGTGAGGCGCTGCTTTCAGCAGGCTGAACAATTGAAACGTTGAGCCCTGCTTCTTCATAATAACCCTTTGCGGACGCAACATAAAAACCGGTGTGGTTTGTGTTCGGCGTCCAGTCAAGGCAAAGAGTGATGTCTTTTTTTGACGTGTCATCGGTTTTGCCGCCGGAGCAGGCAGCAAGGGTGAAAACAAGTGTAACAGCAAGAAGTGCTGCGATTAACTTTTTCATTGTGTATCTCCTTTATTATGTTGTTTTTTCTGTTGTGTATCACTTGAGTTTGCGAAATCCTTGGGCGCAATCATATTATAATGAAAAGTCACGATTTTCTGCGCCTTTTCTCCCATGGCATACACGCAGAGCGAAGCAGTGAAATGCCAAGCATCAGAAGCAGACTGATGACCGAAATGAAGATGATTACCGCAAACATTTTGTCAAATGCATAGGCTTTTTTGACCCTTGTCATATAAACTCCAAGCCCCTCAAATCCGCCGAGCCATTCGGAAATTACTGCGCCCACAATTGCATATGACGCAGAAACCTTCAGCCCCGAAAAGAAGTGGCTCATTGCAGAGGGAAGCTTGATATAGCGGAAGATTCTGAGCCTGCCGCCGCCCATGCTGCGGATTAAATTCACCGCATCTGCATCAGCGCTTTGATAGCCGTCCAAAAGCGAAATTGTGATTGGGAAAAACGTTGTGATCACAACCAGCGCAATTTTCGGCGCCATTTCAAACCCCATCCAAAGCACCAGCAGCGGTGCAATGGCAATTGTCGGAATCGTCTGAGTGATAACCAGCAGAGGGTAGACCGCTTTATATAAAAATGGGAACCTATCCATCAGCGTTGCAATCAAAAATGCAAGCAGAATGCCGATTAAAAGTCCATAGACTGCCTCTTGAAGCGTGACCGCCGCATGATGAAAAAGAATCGGCAGGTCATTGATGAACGCTTTGACAACATCAACGGGTGAGGGGAGCATATAGGCGGGAACGAAGCCGCCCTCGCTCACAAACAGCCAGATGATGAAAATGACGGCGATTGAAATGAACGGAGCAAGCTTACTGATGGTGTTTTGTAACTTTTTTGTCAATTGTCAACACACCACCCTCCGGCTTATATGCGATTTTAACATAGGCCGAAACGGACGGACAACCTGCATTGATTGCAACTTTCTGACATTCCTTGATAATGTCAAGAAGCTGATCATAATCATCGCCCTCAATGGTTGTTTCAAACGGGCCGACATAATAGTTGAGGCCTGTGCTTTTGATGTAATCAATGACCTCGTCAACGATTCTGATGAGCTCATCATCATTTGGTGTTTCAGGCAAAACCTGAATTGCAACACTTGCTGTCATGGGAAATTCCTCCTAAAAATAAGACTTTACCGCATTGAATTTTTTGCGGCGTTTAATTTTCGCCAAGATACAACCTGCAAGTTAATTGTGACAATGTTGTCAAAAAAATAATCGCCGTGGGAACCCACGGCGAAAAAGCATTTGTTTTAACTTCCTACGTCGGCATTACCCGAATCAGGTTAAGGGTCAAAGACGAAGCAGTCTTAATCTCAGCCGAATTTCATCAGCCCCCCTGTATTCAATTGGCTGACTTCATAGTAACACTAAATAACGCACTTGTCAAGGATTTTTTGCCAAAAGATGATTTCGCTTGTTACGAGCGAGCGTCAGTCTTGTATTTATTTTAAATTTGTTATATAATACCCGTGAAAAATCCCAAAACGGAGATACGATAATGTTTATATGGTTAACCTTATTGATAAATCTTGCGGCGGGCGCACTTTTTTCTGAATTTTGGTTTCATGAAAAGGATTCACACATTGTGCGCATTTTGATTTGTGCTGCGGTTGGTGCATCGGCATATGGTGTGCTTGTGATGTTTTGGTCAAACGGAGCATTTTTGTGTGCATTGCTGCTCGGTCAGCTTGCGTGCCTTGTTTATGATGCTGCCTGCCGTTTAAGAAAAATTCTGCTGCCTGAGTTTTGTATGTTCCTCGGCTTCGATGCAATCATGCTTCCGCTGTGTCTTTGCGACGGCGATGTGTGGAAATATGCAGTGTATCCGTCTGCGCTGCTTTTGTGCATTGCAATGATTCCGATAAGCATTGAAAAGCAAAACCGCCCAATTGTTAAAACGACGGATTTTGAAACGGAAAAAAAGCCGCAATATTGGCTGATAAGCTGTGTGCCGTGCTTTGCGGTTGCTGTTGAGGCTGCTGTTTCAATTGCGGCAAGGCAGATGAGCGTTGTTTCGGCAATTGTGATGAGCTGCGCATTCGTTGTGCTGTTTTTGCTTTCACTTTGGCTTCAGAAAGAGATTGTTGAACGCCTGAATGCAGCCATGCTCAACGAGGCGCTGACACGCTGGCAAAAGGAATCCCGTGATTACATGAACACAATCCGTTCTCAGCGTCATGATTTCAACCTGCATCTTCATGCGGTTTCAGGTCTTGTCAGCAGCGGTAAATATGACGAATGTCAGCAATACATCAAAAAACTGGTTTCCGAAGCGGCAGACGTCAATGACATCATGCCTGTCAGCGATGCGGTTGTTGGCTCAATGCTATATAACATGAGAGAAGAAGCACGGCTTCACGGCTCGGATATTCTTTATCACATTACCTATGACATGGAAGACATTTTGTGCAACGGCTTTGAGTGCAACAAAATTATCGGCAACCTTTTGCAAAATGCAATTGACGCTTTGCAAACCGATGAGGACAGAGCTCATGGAATCAGGCTGAGCATTTTCAAGCGCTGCGGCAACACGGTGATAATTTCCGAAAACCGTTTTAACGGTGATCCGAACAGGATTGCACGTGTTTTTGAGCCCGGCTATTCAACAAAAAAGAACCATGACGGAATCGGTCTCAGCATGATTTTGCGCACTGTTGAAAGGTACGGCGGCAGGATATACCCTGAATTTGAGGATGACAAAATCCGCTTTGTTGTGAACATACCGAATAAGGTGAGGTTAGACATAAATCCGGGGGAGGAGAAGCAATGACGATTCAGACATTAATTTTGGATGATGACGCAAACTCACGTCTTGCGGCAAGCACAGCGCTTGAAGCTTATCCTGAAATTGAAATTGTCGGCGATTTTTCAAACAGCAGTCAGCTTTTTGAGTTTTTGCAAAACGGTTCAGCCGATTTGCTGTTTCTTGACATTGAGCTGAATGAGGTAACGGGCTTTTCCGTTGCCGAACGGCTTCGTGAGGAATATCCCAATCTTATGATTGTGTTTCTGACAGGGCATTCATCATATGCCATTGACGGATATAACTTTCAGCCCGTGAATTTCCTGACAAAGCCGATTAATCCCGTGAAGCTGGAACAGACAATTGAGCAGGTACGCCGCAGGCTCAGGCAGTTTTCAGGTCAGCGTTCGTCAAAGCTGATGTTTAGGCTTCAGCAGGGCTATAAAATCCTTGATGTGCGTGATATTTGCTATATTGAACGCCTGCACAGGAAAAATTATATGCACACGGTTGAAGAAACACTCTGCATTTCAGGCTATACCATGCATGAGCTTGAGCAAATGCTTGAAGAACACGGCTTTTTCCTGAGTCATCAGTCGTTTCTGATTTCGCTTTATCGTGTTCAAACGGTGCGTGACGCAGGGCGGCAGCTTTACGAAGTCAAGCTGCGTGGCTGTGAGCAAGCCATTCCTGTTTCTCGTTATCATTATGATGAGCTGCTCAAAAAACTCAAAGAGCTCGGTATGCAAGTGATATGAAAAATTATTTCACCGATTTCACCAAATAGACAAAATTCGACGCACGATAGACAACGGCTATTGTGCGTCACTTTTCTTTTTTGTATACTAACAGTATAATTATTAAAAATTCAACTTCTTTAAGAGGGTGAAATCAGTGAGAAAAAAAGAAAAAGATGATGATAAAATCGTCATCAAACAAAGAAAAGGCACTTGGAAACGATTTTTGAAGCTGTTCCCGAAATGTAAGCTTCCGTGGCCGCTTTTGATAATCTATTTGATTTTGGAATTGGGGCTTGTCAATGTCGGAGTCAATGAAACCGATTACACAGCTCAGCTTTTTGCGGGTGACACAAGTGCCGCAATGCTGACAAAGCTGATTGCTGTGATTGTCATTAACCTTGTTGGCAGCAACCTTACTGTTTTTGTCAGGGGTGTCACCGGCGCAAGAATCAACCGCAACATGAGAAACGTTGTCTATTCAAAGGTTATGCGCCTGCCGATGAGCCATTTCAAGGATGAAAATCCCCGTGATGCAATCTATAGAATTACAAACAATTCAGTTATGATTGAATCAACGATTACAGTGTTCCTTGTTCCGCTTATGACCGCACTGTATAAATCGGTTACCGTGTTCGGAAAGGTTTTCACTTATGATTGGCGGCTGTCGGTGATTTTGCTTGCATTTATACCGATTCAGATTTTCATCGGCTTCATTTTCGGAAGAATCAACTTTTCGCTCACCGAGCGTGAAGCATCAATCAAATCAAGCCTGACGCAGAAGCTTGCAGAGCTTATCACAAACATACCGCTTGCAAAAGCCTTTGCCAAAGAGCAGAAGGAAACCGAAAACGGCGAGCAATTAACTTCACGCTTATATAAAATTACAGTCAAGTCAAGCTGGCTTTCGCAATTTCAGGACCTTTCAACAACGGCAGTTGATTTGATTCAGTCTGTAATCATCGTTTGTGTTGGCTTCATGCTTTTGAAAAACGCTGAAATTACAAAGCGTGCGTGGGTAGCATTCTTCATGTTCTCTTCAACGTTCAGCGGAGCTGTTTCAGAGATTATGATGTATTGGAACAACGTGAAAATCATTCAGGGCGGCGCAGACAAGGTTGCCGAAATCATGGACGCACCCGAAGAAGATTTCAGCGGTGAGCCGTGTGAAAACATGACAGGCAGCATCAAGCTTGAAAACGTTCATTTCGGATATGACGAAGATAAGCCTGTTTTAAACGGCGTAAGCTGTGAATTTGAGGATAACTGCGTGACTGCACTGCTCGGTGTCAGCGGCTGCGGCAAAACAACGCTCATTAACCTTTTAACAAGGCTTTATAATCCGCAGGAGGGCGAGATCACCGTTGGCGAAAAGTCAATTCATGACTATGCGCTCAATCCATACAGAAACCGGTTTGTCATGGTTTCGCAAAACAGCATGCTCTTTTCCGGCACTGTCAGGGATAATGTTTGCTACGGAAACGGCGAAGTTAACCATGAGGATCTTATTGAAGCGCTGAAAAAAGCGGGCGCTTATGATTTCGTTTCAAAAATGCCGAATGGAATTGACACAGAGCTTGAGGAATATGCAAACAACATTTCCGGCGGACAAAAGCAAAGACTCGCCGTTGCAAGGGCGCTGCTTTCCGATGCGCATTATCTCATTTTTGATGAGCCTGCGGCCTCAATGGACGCAATTGCAACGTCTGAGCTGATGGACATTCTCAAAAGCGTTTCAAAGGATAAATGCATGATTGTTATTGCTCACACGGCGGCAGTTCTTCCGCTTGCGCAGCGTGTTGTTGTGATTGAAAACGGCGTTGTGACAGCTCAGGGCAACCCGAACGAGCTTGAAAAGACCAACGATTTCCTTGCTGAATTTATGGGAAGGAGTGTGTCTGTATGAACAACAAAACAAACAAAGGTATGCTCAAAAGAACCTTAGGGCTTTATCGCAACATCAGGATTCCTTGGCCGCTTTATCTTTTGCAGGTTGTGCTCGGAATCGTTGTCACAAAGGTTGCACTTTTGTATATTCCATATGAATCCGACCTTAAAATCGGCAATGTTGACAGACCAAACCTGCTTTTGGGCTATGTTGGTTTGCTTCTGCTTTCGGTTGTCATGACAATCGTTGCACGTATCCCTGAGTTTTATGCTTCTTCAATGGTTACGAAAAACCTGCAAAACAAGCTTATCAATCGCTCGCTTCGGCTTCCGATGAAATCATTTGAGAAAAATGCATCGGAAATTGTTTCATGGATAACGCAGGACTGTGAATACGCTGACGGGTTGATTACCTCGGTCATCGGCTTCATCACGGGTATTGCGGCAACTTACATGAGCGTCAAAAGTATGCAGGCGATTGACACCACCATGCTTTACCTTGTGCCATTCATTCTTGTTTATATCATTTTCAGCACATGGCTTGAGGGTAAGCTGATGTATCTGAGAGAGCGCAGAGGCAGGCGTGCATATGCCGAGCTGACAGCTTATCTCTCTGAGCATTTGAGCTATTTCATTCAAATCAAGCAGCTTCACTCGCAGGGTGAAGAAGTCACACGTGGCAAACTTGCAATTGAGCACTATTATCGTGCAGAAATCTATCAATCCGTTTTGACGCTTATCAATGGGCTTGTTAATGGTTCGCTGACAAACATCATTTCAATTCTCATTTTTCTTCTCGGTGTTCCGAGAGTCAATGATGGCACAATCACCCTTGCGGAGCTTGCTGCTTTCCAAAGCTACATTTTGATTGCGTATAATTCTTTAAGCTCAATTCCCGGTATGTACACAAGCTTAATGTATTACAACGGTTTGCTTTTCTACATCTCAGGTCTTATGGCTGAAAAGGAAGAAAAATATGACCGTGAGCGCACCATGGATATGGAGGATCGTGACCTTATTTTTGAAAATGTATCTTTCGGCTATGGAGATGAGCCAATCATCAAAAATGCAAGCTTCACAATTCCGCAGGGCAAGGTTACTGTCATTGCAGGACCAAACGGCTCAGGTAAAACAACGCTGTTCAAGCTCATTGAGCGTTTCTATACACCCGATGACGGAAAGATGTACTTTGGCGAATTTGACGCTGAAACAATTGATTTGAACCAGTGGCGCCGCAGCATGGCTTATGTTCTTCAGGAGCCGCAGCTGTTTGACGGAACGATTCGTGAAAACATCAACTACGGCATGAGCCGTGATGTGACAGAAGAGGAAACTCAAAGCGCTGCAAAGCTTGCCTGCGCAGATGAATTTATCAGCGAGCTTCCCGGTGGCTATGATTTTGTCATTGGTGAAAACGGCTGCAAGCTTTCCGCAGGTCAGCGCCAGAGGATTGCAATTGCAAGAGCTGTCATGCTTGATCCGGCCTATCTTCTGCTTGACGAAGCCACCTGCAACATGGATGTTTATTCCGAAAAGCAGGTCAGTGCTGCACTTTCAAAGCTGATGCAGGGCAGAACCACCATCGTCATTTCTCACGACATGAAAACGCTTGAAACAGCAGATCACGTTATCGTGATAAACGGCGGAACAATTGAAGCTGAGGGTACACCGAGGCAGGCTGAACAGACCAGCGATACGCTCAAAAAACTTATAGCAGCTAATGCTTGAGAAGCTCTGAAATCAGAATTTCTCTTAAAAAATATATAAAGGAGTAATGACATGAAATCTTACATCAATGTTCTTGCGGATTATCGTGAAGCGCCCTTTGAAAAAGAGGTCGAAATCGAATGTTCCAAGGATTACGTACAAAGCCAGCTCAAGCTTTTGTCAAAAGCAAAAAGAAAGAATGAAGCAGTCAGTGTTGTTGAAAAAGGCGACGTGGTTGTGCTTGCGCTTGAAAGCGAGCTTGCAAAATTTAACCGCCCGAATGTGTTCATCACGGTTGGCAGCAACCTTTTTGACGCCGAATTTGAAGAAATGCTCATAGGCAAAAAATCAGGCGAAACTTTTGAGTTGACAGTTCAGGAAAAACCTGTTAAAGTAACAATTAAAAGCGCAACCAGAAGCGTTTACCCCGAACCTACGGATGAAATGGTTGTTGAATACGCAAAAACTCACGATGATTATGCAGAACTTAAAACCGTTGAGGAATACCGCAATTTTGTTATTGACAAATATATTGCAGATGAAAAGCAGTCGGCTTTCTATGATACGGTTAGGGACGTTGTCCTCTACGTTCTCAATGACAGTGACTGGGCATTTGATGACAGTGAAATTGATGAGCTTTTGAAAGAGGAAATGGTTTATCTTGATGAGGATCTCAAACAAGAGGGCATTGACAAAACCGCTGATGAGCTCACTGACGAAGACTGCAAAAAGCTTTTTCATGATATGGGTGTTGAAACCAGAGCAGATTTTGAAGACATGATGAGACAAAGCTGTGAGGAGCAGATTGCAATGGCTCTGTTTTATGCATCCCTGAGCGGTATCGACGCAAAGAGTGCAGCTTATGAAGAAATTGCACAGCAAATTGACTGGCCGATCATTGAAGATTATGTCAGAGAAAATTTAACCATCACGGAGGTAAGATAAAATGATTACTTATGCAACAGACGAAAACTACAAGGAGCTTGTCAGCGACGGCATTGTGCTTGTTGACTTTTTCAGCAAAACCTGCGTGCCCTGCAAAATGCTTGCCCGCTCACTTGAAGAAATTGACGATGAGCTTCCGTTTGTAAACATAGTTAAGGTTGACATTGACGACTGCCCGAAAACGGCAGAGGAGTTCAGAATCAACGGTATCCCTGATTTGTATTACTACAACAACGGTGAGGTTCTCAGCCACGAGCCGGGCGCTGTTGACAGCGATTACATCAAAGAAAAGCTCGCTGCAATGCTTTACTGAGTTAATATCCGCATGGCGGTTATTATAAATAATTTTTTAAGGAGTGTTCACAAATGAAAAAATTTTTGGCAATCATGCTCGCAGCTCTTATGGTGCTTTCACTTGCAGCCTGCGGCACAGAATCAAACAACGAAAGCAAACCCGACAGCAGTGCTGCTGACACAACCGCAGCAGAAGCAAAAGACCTTGACATTGACATGAGCAAATATCCTGCTGACATCAACGAATGGACAGGTAAGGATGTTGCCGGCTATTTCACAGACGCAGGTGTGTTCTCAAACGGCAACGGTGTTGAAACATGGAATCAGGATCATGCAACCTATTGGCCGGGTACACCCGTAACAGAAGCAGTTGGCTGCTGGGATGATGCAGAAACATTCTCAATCACGGTTCTTGTTCTTGGTAAAGACAACGCAGATTCATCAGAGGAGCAGTATAACGAATGGAAAACTAACATCAAAGAAAAGAAAGACCTTCCGGGTGAATTCAGCGGCATTCCGATGGAACACATGATTGGTAATCTGGTATTTTCATATGAAACCTCAATCCTTGACGATGATATGTACAATGCAATGACAGACGCATACAACTATCTTGTTAAGGCACTGAACATCACACCTGAGCTTTAATCTAATCTCAGTTATTACATCTCTTGAAAACGTGTCTGCGGCGGTTCAACTGTCGCAGACATTTGAACTTGAACATTAAGCTTAAATCTTTAGGCAGATTTTAGCAAAAATGTGTTATACTATTACTATATAAAAAGCATACCCACGGAGAAAAATCATGAATAAAGTTGACATTGCAATCATCGGAAGCGGACCTGCCGGAATTTCGGCAGCGCTCAATGCACAAATCAGGCACAAAAGCTTTCTTCTTTTCGGAGATGCCACGCTCAGCGACAAGGTTCAGCGCTCAGAGTGCATCTCAAACTATCCTGCCTGCCCAGACATCAGCGGCCCTGAGCTGAACAAGCTTTTTCAAAATCAGCTTTCAAAGGCAGAAATCACCGTCATTCCAAAGCGTATTACGGGAATCTATAAAATGAAAAACTATTTCGCACTCCTTTCAGATCAGGAGGAGTTCGATGCAGATACAATTATTCTTGCAACGGGAGTTGAAGCAGCACGCCCGATTGCAGGTGAAAGGGAGCTTCTCGGCTATGGTGTGAGCTATTGCGCAACTTGTGACGGGAATCTTTATAAAGGCAAAACCATCGCTGTTGTTTGCGATAACGCCCCAATGGAAGATGAGGTTGAATATCTTGCAAACATTGCCGCCAAGGTTTACTATCGTCCAACGTTCAAAGGCAGCACATTTGAAGCGGATAATGTTGAGAAAATTGCCTCGCCGATTACGGAAATCCTCGGCGATAAGCGTGTCAGCGGCATAAAATGCAAAGACGGCAGCGAAATTGAACTTGACGGTGTGTTCTTCCTCAAGCAATCGGTTTCGCCTGCGGTGCTTTTGCGTGGGCTGAAAATGGAAGACGGCCACGTGCTTGTTAACCGCAGCATGGAAACCAACATCGCAGGCTGCTTTGCCGCAGGTGACTGCACGGGAACGCCTTATCAGGTTACAAAAGCAATGGGTGAGGGCAACATTGCCGCCCATTCAGCATTCAAATATCTTTCCGAAAAGGAGAAACAATCATGAACATGACAAAAGGAACAAAACTTTGCGGCTTCACCGTTGAAAGAGTGAGAGAAGTTAAGGAACTCAGCGGTGAGCTTGTTGAAATGATACATGACAAAACAGGCGCTCAGCTTTGCTGGATGAACAACGGCATTGAGAACAAGGTTTTCTGCGTTGGCTTCAAAACCATTCCGCAGGATAGCACCGGCGTTTTTCATATTCTTGAACATTCAGTGCTTTGCGGCTCTGAAAAATATCCTGTCAAGGAACCGTTTGTTGATTTGCTCAAAAGCTCAATGAACACATTCCTCAACGCAATGACTTATCCTGATAAAACCGTTTATCCGGTTGCCAGCCGAAACGAGCAGGATTTTCTGAATCTCACCTCAGTTTATCTTGATGCAGTTTTTGCTCCTGCGCTGACAACTAATCCCAATGTTTTCTATCAGGAGGGTATCCACACTGAGCTGAACGACGGCAAGCCGTCATATAAGGGCGTTGTTTTCAACGAGATGAAAGGTGCTTTGTCAAGCGTAAATGACAAAATAGAATATGACATGAACAAGCTCATCTTCCCCGATAACTGCTATCGCTTCAATTCGGGCGGAGATCCTGCTGTGATACCCGATCTGACTTATGAGCATTATGCCGAAACTTATCGTAAATTCTATCACCCTTCAAATTCACGCTTCTTCCTTGACGGTGACATTCCGCTTGAAGCAACGCTTTCAATGATTAATTCATATCTTGAAAGATATGAGAAAAAAGAGATTGAGTTTGACGTTGAAATGCAAACACCTGTTTCAAATGAGGGCACTTCTTATTATGAAATTGACAGCGAGGAAGGAATCGACGGCAGAGATATACTTGCCCTTGGCAAAATTGTTGGCACATGGAAAGAGAAAACAAAGCTGACTGCGGCAAAGGTGCTTTGTGATGTTCTTGCAGATTCAAATGAATCGCCGCTCAAGCGTGCAATTCTTTCTGAAAATCTTGCTGATGACGTTGAAATGGGCGTCATGGACAGCATCACTCAGCCGTATCTCATCACAATCATCAGAAACACTGATGATTCACAAAGCGAAAAAATTCGTGATATAATCAGAAACACAGTTTCTGCCCTTGTTAATGACGGAATCAGCAAGGAGGCGCTTCATGCTTCAATCAACCGTCTTTCGTTCAGCATCAAGCAGATTTCTGAACCGCAGGGACTTTATCGTGCGCTTTCATCATATAATAGCTGGCTTTACGGCGGCGACCCGCTTGATTACCTTGTGTTTGATGAAATGATTGCAGAGCTTCGTCAAATGGTGGATAACGGAGGATTTGAAAAGCTGCCCAGTGAGCTTATGCTTGATGAAAACGGAACATCTGT
>JAMPAE010000249.1 GCA_023667385.1 Ruminococcus sp. | reverse complement strand
ACAAACGGCTCGATGATACTTCCGAGAAGAATCAGCACAAAATGATACATTCCAAAGAAAATGTACTGCCAGCCTGAGCCGTGCCAAAGTCCGTTGCAATACCAAACGGCAAACAGTGCAACCGAGCCGGCAAGCAGCGGACCAAAATGGTTGCCGAGTTTCTTCCTTGCGGAGGATGTGAGATTTTTCATCGGCTTTGACATGGTAACAGGATAGAAAATATAATCCCTGAACCATGCGCCGAGACTTATGTGCCAACGCTTCCAAAATTCGGAAATTGTTTTTGAGAAGAACGGACGCTTAAAGTTTTCAGGCATATTGATGCCGAAAATTTGCGCTGTGCCGATGACCGCATCCATCGTGCCGGAAAAATCCATGTAAAGCTGAATGGTATAGAGCACTGCACCAAGTGCAAGCACTCCGCCGCTATATTCGGAATAATTGCTGAAAATTGTTTTAACAGGGAGGTTGATTCGGTCTGCAACAACAATTTTCTTCATCAAGCCAAACATAATGCGCTGAACACCGAGCGTAAGGTTATTAAAATTGATTTGCTTAACATTCCAAAGCTGTTCTGCCGTTTCATTGTAGCGGCAAATCGGTCCTTCAACAATCTGCGGAAAAAAGCTGACAAAAAGTGCCAGCCTGCCAAGGTTTTCATCTGCCTTAACAACACCACGATAGACGTCAAAAATATATGACATTGCCTGCATGGTGAAAAATGAAATGCCGATTGGCACCATCATTTTGGGAATCACAAGCTCAAAATTCGGGTTGAAAAGATGAATGACAGAGTTGATGTTACCAAGAAAAAACGGCGAATATTTCAGCACAACAAGCGCACCGAAATGCAACACTGCTGCCAAAATCACAACGTTTCGCTGCTGCGTTTTGAACTGCGCTTTAATTGCTTTTCGGTCTGCACGCTCAGCAAGCTTGACTGCCTCATCACGCTTTTGAGCAATTCTGCTCAGCCACAAGCCGAAATAATGCACCGAGAGCGATGACAAAACAAGATACATCACAAGCTTTCCGCTGATTAACCACACGAAAACATAGCTTGCAATGAGAAGAACATATTTCCTGCATTTTTGCGGAAATATTGCAAAAATCAATGCGACCGCCGGGAGGAACATTATAAGGTATTCCGTTGAAAAATACGACGTCATCTCTGAAATCTGTCCCTCAAGCAGCATATTTGACAAAGACATAAACTGATAACCTTTCCGACTGCAACGAGATGAATGAACTTGAACAATCACACCCTGATGCAGTCCGTTCGGGTGTGATTAAAATTCAATTGTTGATGTTTGGCTCAATCCTCATCCTGAAGGCGCTGAATCATTGCCCACATGGCATTTGCCGAGTTGAAGTTTGCCGGGATAATTTCAACGGCAGGGATCGTGATGTCAAATTCGTCCTCCAAATCGGCAACCAGTGAGAGGATTGACAGCGATGGCAAATGGTGCGCATCAATCAGATCTGTGCAGGTTGCATAGTCAACGTCGGGCTGTATATCTTCCAAAATTTCAATTAATCTTTCCATTGTTTTGTTTCCTTTCAAGGTTGTTTTTTAATATACAGGCAAGTTCAATTGTGCCGTTTCAAATGTTTCACGCACTTTGGTTAACTTGCCGCTTTCATCAATCAGATAAACCGACGGGATGTCTCTTGACAAAAACAGCGAGATTCCCTCTGTCATGCAATATGCTCCCGTATTTTCAAAAATCAGCGTGTCACCGATTTCAATTTCCGGCAGTGGGGTTTGCTTTGCGATGATGTCATTCATCGAACACAGCGAGCCGCAAATGTTCCACTGTTCGGTTTTAGGCTGCATTTCTTTGCCGTATACACTGAGCTGCGGCTGACGCATTGCCATGTGCTGACCAAAATAAACAATGTGGTGCATTCCACCGTCAATAAGCAAATAATTCTGCCCCTTGTTCGTCTTTTTGTCAACCACGTGCGTGTAATATTTACCGCATGAGGCAGCAATTGAACGCCCAACCTCAAGCGTGATTTTCGGCTTGCTTTTCATCTGCTCCAGCAGATTCGAGAACTGTGAAAGCAGCTCATGCTCATCAAATTCCTCTTCGTCAAAATATGACACGGGGAAGCCTGTGCCATATTCAAGCTCTCTTGCCGTGAAATCAAGCTCGTCTTTCAACTCAATCAAAAATGCATCTAACTTTTCAATTTCACGCTTCAATTTTTTAATCGAGCTCTTTTGTGTTCCGGAAAAATATTGGATGCCCGCAACGTCGATGTTTTTATATTTCTCACGCTCAGCAATCATTTGCTTAATTTCCTGCTTGCTGATTCCGAACTGGCTTGCATTTGTGAGCCTTAAAAGCAGAGTCAGACGGCGATTATATTTTTCGCCGAGCGAACAAAGCAATTGATATTGCTGCTGGGATTCCACGGTAAAAATGCCGCCAAAGTTTATGTCTGCAACAAGTGTTTCGATGAACTCAGGTGTTTTATAGACACCTGAAATCACTGTTTTACTGCTCGGCACGCCAAGCTTCCTGCAAATTACCTCCTCGCCCGGCGAGCATACCTCAAGGCGCTCAACCAGCGGTGCGGCCTCTTTTATAATGAAAGTGTTTGCCTTGACCGCATAACAAAGGGCAACGTTTTTCGGCAGGAAGCTTTTCAAAAATTCAATGCGCTGTTTGAGCGTTTTGATGTTGAATGTGTAAAATGCTGTTTTGTTCTGCTCAATCAAATTCTGCATCATTTGCCTGCCTCCTGAAGTTTTTTGCGGTCAATTTTGCCGTTTTTTGTCAGCGGAATTTCGTCAACTTTGCGCAGTGCACTCGGAATCATATAAACCGGCAGACTTTCACGCATTTTAAGGTGCAGCACTTTTTTGTCTATCGTTCCGATGTAATAGCCTTTGAGTTTTGATTTTTGCTCATCGAAAACGCAGCAACAACGCTCAACGCCATCAATTACGGACATTGCCTTTTCAATTTCTTCAAGCTCAATTCGATGACCCATGAATTTGATTTGAAAATCCTTGCGGCCGCTGAAAACAAGCTCACCTTTTTCGTTGTATCGTCCGAGGTCGCCGGTGCGGTAAATCAGCTCCGGATGGCACACATTGAGCGGATTTTGCACAAAGTGCTTTGCTGTCTGTTCGGGTGCACG
>JAMPAE010000248.1 GCA_023667385.1 Ruminococcus sp. | reverse complement strand
TTTGCGAGCAGAGGTTTCACTCAAACCGCTCTGTCAGCTTCACGGTTTCAAGCCAGGCAAACGAGCTTGAGGTTGTTGCCGTTGAATGCGGTATCGGCAAAGTCAACGCAGCCTCAACCGCTGCATTTTTGATTGCACAGGGGTGCGATTTCATTCTCAACGCAGGACTTTCGGGCGCAATCAGCGGCGTTCAGCGTGAAGACATTGTTGCAGGAGAAAGCTACATCGAGTGCGATTTCGATTTGCGTGCAATCGGATATGATTTAGCTGTCAAGCCCGACGGCGAGCAGTACATTCACCTTGCAGACGAGAAGCTTTTGTCATATGCAAAAAGAATTGACGGCGTGAAAACAGGCCGACTCGGCACGGGTGACATTTTCCTTGCTGACAGTGAAAAGAAGCAAATGTTCAAGCAGATGTTCAACCTGACAGCATTCGACATGGAAACCGCTGCAATTGCATCAGTGTGCAGCAAAAATGACACACCGATGCTCTCTGTCAGAAAAATCAGTGATGATGCAGATGACACTTCAAAAGATGATTACCGTGAAATGAACAACCGTGCAGAAGCCTGCCTGACAGAAATTCTTGCGCAAATTCTCAGCATGATCCTGGCAGATTTTTAAGGCTGATAAAAAATAATAAAGACTATGAGCCCCTTTCGTGAGTTCATAGTCTTTACTTTTTTATTATTGATTATCCGCTTTGAATTTTGCTTCCAGCTTATTGATTCCGTTTGCAGCATATTCGCCGAGTTTCATGACGATGAGTGCAAACACAAACGTGGTGATGATTGCAGCCATGAGCTTAACAGCAAGCCTTTGCTCCGCCGCAACCTCATTTGTGAGCTTTATTGCGGCAATTTGCGCAAGATAAATCGGCAGTGACAGCCTTCCGAGGAAGTATGCAACTTTATTGTTGAACATCCGATGTCCAAGAGATTGACCCGAAAGGCAGATTGTGATTATAACAAAAATCAGCGGTACACTGTAAATTTCATATTTACTTGAAAAATCCGAAACAGAGTAAAGAACCGTCAAAGCCAAACAACCAACCTCTGCCACAGTGAATGCAGCCTGCCATTTGTGAACATATCGCTTACTGCGCATATAACGTGACAGTTCAAATGCAGTTGTGCCCAACGCTATTTCTGCAACGGCCCTCAGCAAGGATTTGTACCCCACACCATACCACGTTGAAACTCCGGACAGCTTATGCGTTGTGTACACCATGTGACCGATGAGCAAAATTGCAAGCAACGGCGCCACATACCTTGTGAAGCTGTCATAATATTTTCTCAAAACAGGATATAAAACAGCCATTGCAATCAGCATACATGAAATGTACCATTCAACGTGATTCGGTGAAGTATAGTTTATCCCCGTCATCTGAACAAGGAAAAAGTTCGGCACAGAATCAATCAGATAAAGCAAAAACTTTTTGATTGTGTAACCGTCCACCGCCGCAACAACAATGACGGTCAAAGCAAAAGCAACCATGTGCTGAGGAAAAATACCCATGTATTTTTTCTTCATGAACAGCAGTGCCTCGTTTGCGCTGAAGCTGCCAACTGTTTCAGGCTTCAGCGTGCGCTGCTTATAAACAGACGCCGCCATGAAATACCCCGACAGAATGAAGAAGAATTCAACGCCCACTGCCCCATGGTCAAAAAACGAAACATTCAGGCTGTCATTAGCCGGTATTTTCAGTATGTATTTATTAATATGAAACAATAAAACAATCATGCAGAACACAAACCTGTAAAATTCAATTCTTCCGTTCCTTGCTTTTTTCGGCACAGCATTCACCGCCTTATCCGTTTAAAAAATCTATTTGTAATATTGATATTTTAGTAAATATATTTACTAAAGTCAAGCTTTTTAAGTAAACTTCTTTATTAAACGTCATAGTACACTTATTTACTGATGTACACTAAGCATAGCAAAATATAAGTGGGTGAAATCATGCCGTCCTTAATTGAAAAGCTTCGCTCCTTGCGGGAAGATAATGACCTGACGCAGGAGGAGGTTGCACAAGCACTCAGGACTTCTCAAACAATGTATGCAAGATATGAACGAGGTGCAAACGAGCTGCCCGTCCGTCATCTTGTTTCACTTTGCAGATTATATAATGTATCAGCGGATTTTTTGCTTGACACAAAGCCGGATAAAACAAGAAAAATCGGTCAATATAAAAAGCAATAACACAAAGAGAAACGCAGATTGTTTCATTTTCATTAAGAAACAATCTGCGTTTTATTTATCGTCATCTTCATTTTTCAAGGAAGGACTCAATCTTGCTTCTTTCTCCGCAGAGTGAGCCTTGAACAATTACGCCTCGTCCGCCGCCTCTGCCGTTAAAGCTTGCATTAAGCTTTTTGCAAAGGCCGTTCACGTCAAAATCCGTTTTGCTGATTATCACGTATTTATAATTTCCGTCACCGCCGAACACTGCGGCAAAATTCTGCGCCTTTTCGCTGAGCAGGTTTGCAAATTCACGCAGCATATTCGTATCTGTGATTTCGCAGAACACAACAATTTTTTCCTGCGGCTGAATGCTTTCGGCTTTGCATTTAAGCAATTCAAGCTTTGAGCCCTGAAGCTCAAAATTCAGCCTTGCGTTTTCATCTTTCAGCTTCTTCACCATATCAAAAGTTTGCGTTTCCTTTGCGGAAAGCAGATTGCTCACCTTGTGATTTTCATCAAGCTTTTTCCTGATGTCGGCAATTGCACGTTCACCGCAGAGAATGCTCAGCCTTGTTCCGCCTTTGTATTTTTCAAAGCTGACAACCTGAACAACTCCGATTTCGCCGGTACGCTTCACGTGCGGTGCGCAACAGGCACAAATGTCAACACCGGGAATTTCAACAAGACGAAGTGCTTCGTCAATTTCCTTTTTGCTGCGATAGTCGATGCTCTCAAGCTCACTTTCCGTTGGATAAAACACTTTGATTTCAAGGTTATCCCAAACCGTCTTGTTGACAAGGCGTTCCACTTTACATACATCGTCTTTTTCAAGCACTCCGTTGAAATCCAGCGTCACAAATTCGCTGCCAAGATGAAAGCCAACATTGTCATATCCATATAGCCTGTGAACGATACCGGAGAAAATGTGCTCGCCTGAGTGCTGCTGCATATCGGAAAATCGCTTTTTCATGTCA
>JAMPAE010000247.1 GCA_023667385.1 Ruminococcus sp. | reverse complement strand
CACAAAAAAATTGATTTTCATCTTGACATCTAAGGAATAAATCCGTAAAATAATAACGATATAGTTTATTTTTCGGAGGCTTACTTATGGCAAACTGTCCAAACTGCAACAGAAAATTACATATCTGGAACATCAAAGCTGAGTGTCCCGATTGCCATGCCAATATTCCTAACTACGACTGGGAAAACAGGCTTGCACAGGATGCACTTAAAAGAGAAGAAGCTTTTTTCAAGATGAACACAAAGCTCAACAGAATTAAATTTGCAGCCGTTGGCACACCGTTACGCATTGCAAGGCTTGCGCTTTCATTTTTGCCAATCATCGGCTATGTTCTGCCGCTTGCATCAATGACAATCACACCGAACGGCGGCGAAGAAATTTCGTTGAAATCGCTCAGCTTGATTGCGCTTTTCACAAACAAGCAAATCAAGCTCGGTGAGCTTATCGCCATGCTTTCAAACAGTGAAGCCAAAACAGCAGGCATTCTCGGCTTAGCCGCACTTGCGTCGCTGTTTTTAAGTCTGTTGGTTGCGGTGATCGCATTCTTTCTGATTCCGCTCAACGCAAAAAGACCTGCAAGTCCTGTTCAGGCTGTGCTTCATGCACTGTCAATTCCGCTTTATGCACTTGCACCAATGGTACTTTCAAAGTTTGCCGCTGAATATACTGCGGCAGGTTTGGGAACTGCGTCAAGCTCCTACGGCTGGGGAATCATAATCGGAGCCGTGCTTTTCCTTGCAGTGTTCATTGTTGACATCATCGTTGCGGCAACACCGCTTGGTGAAAAAGACGGCAAATACATTCCGACGGACGAGCTTCAGCGTGAATATGCAATTTCAATCGGCGCAATCGCAGAAGATGAAATGCCTGCCGCTAAAAAGAAAAGCAAAAAAGAAGATTGAGATATAACGAAAAAGAACGCCTGAAAAAACGGCGTTCTTTTTTATTACAATAAATTATTTAGTGAAAAGTGAAACGATGTATTCAATGAACTTTCTGTAAAGTGAAACGAACATTGCAACAAGACCAACAATTTCTTCCTGTGACATCTTCGGTTCTTCTTCCTTTTCAAAAATGCTAAGGTCTAAATTAAGCATCTTAACTTCCTCCTGTTAAAATTTGTTGGCTTTATTTTAACACATGAAACAGAAAAATTCAATACTGATTCATTTTTTATTAATATTTTTTCACAGGTGGTGAAAAAAGCTTTCATCTGTGATATACTATGATAAAACTACAAGAAGTTTAAAGGGGTAATTTTATGTTTGCAAGGGTTAACAGTATCGGTCTTTTCGGCATGAATACTTATTCTGTTGGGGTTGAGGCTTCGCTTGAAAACGGACTTCCACGGTTCGACATCGTCGGTTTGCCTGATACTGCCGTCAGCGAATCACGTGACAGAGTGAGGGCTGCAATGAAAAACAGCAAATATATTTACCCCGTTTCGAGGATTACGGTTAATCTCTCGCCTGCCGACAAGAAAAAGGAAGGACCTGTTTATGACCTACCTATTCTTGTTGCGCTGATGCTCGCTTCAGGTCAGCTTCAGGCAGAAGTTTCCGATTGCGGCTTCATTGGCGAGCTTTCGCTCAGCGGAAGAATCAGAAAAGTCAACGGTGCACTTCCAATGGTCATTCACGCAAAAGAAAGCGGAATCAAAAGGATGTTTGTGCCGCTTGAAAACGCAAGCGAAAGCTGCATTGTCAAAGGCATTGAAATTTATCCAGTTAAAGATGTCACCGAGCTGATACGCCATCTTCGTGAGCAGGAGCAGATTAAGGCTGCAGACAACGAATTTTATGGTGAATATGCAACTCCGCCGGAGCATATACTTGATTTTGCTGATGTCAAGGGACAATATCAAGTTAAGCGGGCGCTTGAAATTGCAGCAGCAGGTGGACACAACACGCTGATGATTGGTCCTCCGGGTTCTGGGAAAAGTATGCTTGCAAAAAGGATTCCGTCAATTTTGCCGGACATGACCTTTGAAGAAAGCCTTGAAACCACAAAAATATATTCCATTGCAGGCATACTCGGCGACAATGTTTCGCTGATTAAATCACGGCCGTTCCGCTCACCGCATCACACAATTTCATCGGCAGGGCTTGCCGGCGGCGGACGGATTCCAAAGCCCGGTGAGTTGAGCCTTGCCCATCACGGAGTGCTGTTTCTTGATGAACTGCCTGAATTTCCACGTGCATCAATGGAGACGATGCGTCAGCCGATTGAAGATGGGCAAATCACAATTGCAAGGGTTTCGGGCACTCTCACCTATCCATGTGAAACAATGCTTGTTTGCGCAATGAATCCCTGTCCCTGCGGATATTTCGGTCACCCAACAAGGCGCTGCACCTGCCCAAACGGAGCACCTGCAAAGTACCTTTCAAAGGTCAGCGGACCGCTGCTTGACAGGCTCGACATCCACATTGAAGTTCCGCAGGTTGATTTCAAAAAGCTTTCTGATGATGAGCCCGGCGAAAAATCAAGCGAAATCAAAAAGCGTGTTAACGCCGCAAGGCAAATTCAGCAAAAACGCTTTGCCGGCACAAGCGTCACCTGCAACGGCAAAATGACCCCTGCAATGACACGGCAATTTTGCCCGCTTGATGAAAAATCGAAAGCAATGCTTGAAAGAAGCTTTGATGCTCTCGGGCTGTCAGCCAGAGCATATGACAAGATACTCAGAGTGGCAAGAACAATCGCCGACCTTGACGGCAGTGAAAGCATTGAGCTTGAGCACATCACGGAGGCAGTACAATACAGAAGTCTTGACAGAAAATTCTGGAAAGAATAAAAATCACAGCAAGAGGTTCAGACTATGAGCAAATTCAATCATACATTCAAACTCAACCGACAAACTGAAAATTCACTTACTTACATTTGCGATGACATAACGGCTCGCATTGATTTCATCAGCAGCAGCGCAATCAGAGTTGCTCTTTTCAAGGATACAGACGAAATGCTGCCGACTTTTAACGTTAATCCGCAAAATGAGCTTTCTGCAAACGGCAGAAACAGACTTGACACATCAGGCTTTGAACTGTGTACACCGAAAGTTACCAACGAAAACGGCACTAAACGTTTTTATCTGCCGTGCGGAGTTTCACTTGAAGTTCAAACGCAAAACTTCATTTTAAAATACTATCAGGGCGAAGCTGTTCTGTTT
>JAMPAE010000246.1 GCA_023667385.1 Ruminococcus sp. | reverse complement strand
GTTTTCATCAAATTCACTTTTATTCTTTTTGCGCTTTCAATGTTTTTCAACATCAATTCTTTCTTGGCAGCCATCGGTGCAGCAGGAATTACCGCCGGCATCGGATTGCAAGACTTTGTTGCACAATTTGCAAGCGGTATTCAAATTTTAATGACTCACCCGTTTAAAGCCGGCGATTATATAGAGGTTGAAAATGTGGGCGGTTTCGTTGCGGAAATCCGTTTCATGAATACAGTCATCACAACCGTTGATAATAAGCGTATAGTCGTTCCGAATTCACATCTTACAAAAAATCGAATTGTCAACTTTTCGGCTGAAGAAACACGCAGAGTTGACCTTACCTATTACATCGGCTATAACGACGATATTGAAAAAGCAAAAAGCGTCATAATTGAGGTTGCATCGGCAAATCAATTTGTACTCAGTGACCCTGAACCTGTGGTTTATGTTAATTCACACGGTGAAAGCAGCATTGAATTGACTGCCAGAATTTGGTGCAAGGGAGAAAATTACTGGCCGGTTTATTTTGCAATGCAGGAGGAAGTTAAACTTGCATTTGACAGAAACGGCATACATATACCATTCAATCAACTGGATATTCACATTGTTGAGAACAAATAAAATCCATCATTTTTGCTATAAAATTACACTAAAAATCAAATTATATATCCTCGGAATTTGCATTTGATAAAAATTGCAAGATGATTAATTTTTATTGTATGCCTTATTCGGCTACAGCAAGGCGTACAAAAATTCAATTAACCTTTGTAGTCAGAAAGGTTATGTAAATTTTTATGTTTCGTTTGATTGTCAGGCTTTTCATAAAGGATTACGATAATGTAAAAAATACGGCAGTGCGTGAAAAATACGGCATACTAAGTGGCATTGCCGGAATTTTTGTTAATGTAATACTCACAATCGGCAAATTCATCATCGGTTCTGCAACCAACAGCATTGCAATAACAGCCGATGCAATAAATAATCTTTCCGATGCAGGTTCATGCATTGTGACGCTTGCAGGGTTTAAGATGTCATCTGCAAAACCTGACAAGGAGCACCCGTTCGGTCATGGAAGAATTGAATACATCGCTGCTTTGATAATCGGGTTCATTATTGAGCTTATGGGAATCGAGCTTGCAAAAGCATCAATTGATAAAATTATAAATCCCGAACCGATTATATTCAGCATACCGGCCGTTGTTGTGCTGTCACTTTCAATTGGAGGAAAACTGTGGTTGGCTTTGTTTAACAGGTACCTCGGAACACGCATAAGCTCACCTGCTCTTACTGCAACAGTGAAAGATAGCATCGGCGACATAACCGCAACAAGTGTGACTTTACTTGCACTTATTTTGTCAAAAATTACAACATTACCTGTTGACGGCGCTTTCGGAATTTTAGTTGCACTGTTTATTATGTATTCAGGTTTTGGCATTTTGAAAGAAACCGTTGGATTTTTACTCGGTCAGCCTCCATCAAAAGAATTTGTTAATGAAATAATTGACTTCATTTGCTCATATGAGGGCGTTTTAGCGGTTCATGATTTGGTTATTCATTCATACGGCGCAAGCAAAAACTTCGCATCGGTTCATGTTGAATTGCCCTCTGACATGAATCTTGTTACAGCACATGAAAAGATTGATAAAATTGAAAAAGATACACTGAAAAAATTCGATTTGCTGCTTGTTGCTCACGTTGACCCTGTTGCTGTTAATGACACAAAAACAACAACACTGCGCTGCATGGTTAATAAAATCATTGAAAACATTGATTCTCAACTAAATATACATGATTTCAGAATTAATGAGATTGGAAACGAAACTGAATTGATATTCGATTTGGTAATACCATACGAATATCGGTATACTCCGTCACAACTCACAAAAATTATATCAGATGAAGTTAAAATAAGAAACGAAAGCTACACAGTTTCAGTAACTATTGAAAGTGAATTGAGCTGATTTTTCGCAAAAGTAACTCAGTTCGTTAAAATCACTAAATAGATTCCATATTTTTCTTACAAATTTTTCGGGAAATATTACAAAAGCTATTGCAAAGTTTGCAGAAAAAAGTAAAATAATAATGAAGTTTAAATTTGGGGGTAAAATTATGTCAACTTTAATCAGAGATAACCTTTCTTCAATTCCTCAGGGTCAGCTCGGAATCATTGCAATGAGAGGCTCAGAGGAACTTGCAAAAAAAATTGACAATTACATTGTTGATTGCAGAAAAGGATTTGACAGCGAACATAAAAGCTCTATATATTTTGAAGGTTATGAAAAAGACTCATATCTTATTGATGTTTCACTTCCACGTTTTTCAACCGGTGAAGGCAAATGTGTAATTAACGAAACAATCAGAGGATATGACCTTTTTATTATTGCCGATTGCTTTAACTACAGCGTTACATATAAGATGTATGACATCAAGGACGCAGACGGAAAACCGATGCAGATTCCAATGAGTCCGGATGATCACTTTGCAGATCTCAAGCGCATAATCTCAGCCTGCGCCGGTAAAGCAAGAAGAATCACTGTTATTATGCCAATGCTTTATGAAGGCAGACAGCATAGACGTACAGCCCGTGAATCACTTGACTGTGCACTTGCACTTCAAGAGCTTGAAAACATGGGTGTATGCAACATCATTACCTTTGATGCACACGATCCGAGAGTTCAGAACGCAATCAGAATCGGTTTTGAAAGTGTTTCACCAACTTATCAGATGATTAAGGCACTTGCAAAAAGCGTTGATAATAACATTAAGTTCTCACCGGAAACAACAATGATGATTTCTCCTGATGAGGGCGGAATGGGCAGATGCGTTTATTACGCTCATGTTCTTGGCATTGAACTTGGTATGTTCTATAAGCGCAGAGATTTCTCTCAGGTAGTTAACGGCAGCAATCCGATTATCGCTCATGAGTTCCTTGGCTCAAACGTTGAAGGTAAAGATGTTATCGTTGTTGATGACATGATTTCAAGCGGTGCAAGTATGCTTGACGTTTGCCGTCAGCTCAAGAATCTCAAAGCGAAACGCATCTTCATATTTTCTTCATTCGGTCTGTTCTCATCAGGACTTGAAATTTTTGATGAAGCATATGAAGCAGGAATGTTTGATAAGATTTTCACAACAAACCTTATCTACACTCCGCAAAAGCTCATTGACCGTG
>JAMPAE010000245.1 GCA_023667385.1 Ruminococcus sp. | reverse complement strand
CACCTCACTTTCTGATATTATTATATCATACTTGCGTAAGTATGTCAAGCGTTTTAAATAATATTATTAAAAATTTTTTCAAACAAAAACAGCCGAGGAAGCACTGAAGCTTCCCCGGCTGTCGCTTTACAATATTAAATTCATGCGGCCTGTTCGCTCGCTGCGCTCTCGCCCACTTCAACGAACGACTGATTAAACTCACTGACCGCCGCTTCAATCAGCATCTTAATTTCAAATTCACTGATTGCAATCCCCTTTTCGGCAAGCATTTCTGACATAGCCTCAACTGCCTTGTCATATTTTTCCTGACCGTGCAGATCCTTGTAAATCTGTTCGATTGCTCCGACAACTGTCTTTGCAACGTCTTTCTTTGTTTTGCTGTCGCAGTATTTCTTGTAAATATTCTTCACAACAATACCGATGTAACCTGCAATCGCAGTCACAATGGCATATAAAATTGTTGTTGCATACTCGCTGATAAATTCTTTTAAAATCTCCATAATGATTTCCTTTCATAAAAAAATAAAAACTGTACTTGTCCATGCTTGACAAAATACAGTTTTTTGTATATACTAAAAATACAAGAGGGGCTGCGATAAGCGGTTACCACCCTCAAAAAAGTTGAAAAGAATAATCGCCGTTTTTTTTGAAGATGTGGGCGATTATTTCTTTTTATGCTCAAGAACTAACACCGTTAATTCAACTACACTTATGATTACAAGAAAAAATGTAAACAGATTTTCATATGTAACATACTGCATCAGCATCACCCCCTTGCGAGGGTGAGAATTGTAACCGCTCACCGTTATCCAGCGCACCTCAGGACAGTCGCTTTTCGTGACTGCCTTTTTAATATACCATTTCCACTGTATTTTGTCAATTTATATTTTTCTTCGCCGCTGACAACAACATCGGCGGCTTTATTAACGTCTGCCACCGGGACACTGAGCCGCTATGTGCAGGCAGTCTCATCCTTATTTATGCGCCTGAACATTCAGATACTTGTCCAGCTTATCCCTTGCTTTTGGCACAGTATGGTTTGCTCCGAGTTGTTCCAATCCATCAAGACAAGCCGAAAGCGCATAACAAATCAGGGTGTTTTCTTCCTTTAATTGTTTAATATCTCCGTCCTGCTTGTTCTGCTTTGCAACCCATTTGTATAACGCAACAAGCAAACCGCCGATAACACCAACCGCACCGATTACTTCGGCAATTGTAAGTATCATTGATAAAACTTCGCTCATGCTTTTCCCGTCCTTTTTGTTGGTTAAATTTTCACGCAGTAATCAAGGCAGACCCAACCCGAAGGTGTTTTACCCCAGTTGTTTTTGACTTCGGTTACGGAAAACGCCAAGCCTTTGACATAACCGTTCTTTTTGACATTGTTCGTCAACTTGAGAATTTTCTTTCGTGCATCGGCTGTAAGTTGGCAGAACGCTTTTCTTGTATATTTCGTGCTCGGACCCGTTCTGACATTCAATACCTCAGCAGTTGATACTCTGTAGTTGCCTTTGGTATATTTCTTTTCAGCAGGTTTCTTCTTTGCTTCTTCCTGCTCTTTCAAGTACTTTTCAAACACATCCTTGCTCCACTTTTCGGGGTCAATCCATTCAGTACCGCCGATTTTCTTCACGCCGAGGTGCAGGTGAATGCCTGTTGCTTTGCCGCTTTTGCCCGTTTTGCCGAGTTCGGTGCTGACGGTCACTTTCTGTCCTTTTTTCACCGAAATGCTGTCAAGGTGATAGTGCATCAGTCTGTAGCCCAACTGTGCATATTCAACCCAAACAAAATTTGCACAGCCGTTTGCCGCTGTGTCCTGACCGCATGATGTCACAACACCGTCAAGAATCGGATATTGCGGCAGTTTTTTGCCGCTCGTTGAATAGTCGCAGCCACTGTGAAAACTGCCCGTATTGCCTGCCGATGTCTTAATTACCGAACGATTGCCGAACGGTGATGACAATGTGTGCTTTGCTCCGTGAAAAATTGTTTCTGATACTTTGCTCATGTTTGTTTTCCTTTCTATCCGTAGATTTTGCTTGTGCCCAAATACACCTTGTCGGCTTCGGGTGCACCGATGTATACGTTTGTGTTTAAATTGCCTTTGTAGATTTTGTCGGTTGAAAATGCAAGCACAACCGTTGTTGCCGCATTGATTGTTCCTTTCAGGCTTCCGCTGTGCACACCGTCATATTTCCAACCCGGTTTTGCTTTGATGTCTTTGATTTCATACGTTGTACCGACTTCATGCTGAACATAATAATCGGTGCAATCATTTGAAACCAATGAACCGTTGATATACACATCAGCCGTTCCGACCTGCGAAATGTTGCCTGACGAACCGCCGTTTATCCAGCCGTTCAAATCTAAATAATACTTCGTCTTTTCCCACACCGCTGTATACGTAACATCAACTTCACCTGCTGTCGGCAATGTTCCTGTGTATGTTGCGGAACCGTTCGACCATCCTTTGAATGTGTAGCCCGTTCGTGTCGGTGTGCTGCCGAAAGAAACCGATGCACCGTAGTCATACATCGTTTTCTTTGTTGTAACTCCGTCACCTTTAAATGTGATGTAGCACGCTCTCGTACGTGTTACGGTAAACTTAACATTTTTAAGCCACACATGACATTCAAGATTACCGTTGTGCGACAACGGAAAATGAGCACAAACTAACCCTTTGCCGCCTCCGTAAATTGTTCCTGTTGAACTGTTTACCGGAGCACCCGAAAAGCTGTATGATTCATAAAAATAATTACTGTGTACTTTTTCTTTTGCATATGCGGCAAAAACTGCACTTTTTGAACCCGATGATGTGTTAACCTCTGTTCCGCTGATTGACGGCATTGTGTAATACATCAGCAGGTTCGCCTTAACGTTATAGTTGCCTGTACCTGCTGTATCAGTTTTCAGCACATATCTTGATTCAAAACTCACTTCAACATTGCTCACTCTGCACGCAGATGATAATCCTGACATATTGCAGTTACAAAACAAATATGTATCACAAGTCTGATTCTTTCCCACAGTTCTGTAGTCAGCTCCGCCGTTCACACAATCGGCAATGTTACCTGCATAATATTGTGCGTTTCCGCTGTATAATGTTGTTGTTACTGCCATTCAACCACTCCTTCCGCAAAAAAATCATCACCCTGCCCTTGACAAAGTGATGATATGTGATATATACTGTAA